>JBBRHB010000013.1:0-19321 GCA_038223355.1 Chloroflexales bacterium | reverse complement strand
CGGTGATCCAGCAGACGGCACAGTCGGCGGGGCAAATTGGGGCGTCGGTGCAGCAGCATTCGGTGGGTATGGAGCAAATCGCGATGGCGATGAGCAGCATCAACCAGGCGACCGGGCAAAACCTGGGAGCGACGAATCACACGCGCCAAGCGGCGGAGGATCTGACGGAGTTGTCCCGCAAACTCACCCACTTAGTCGCTCAATATCAAGTCTAGGGAGATACAGTGATAGCAACAGATGAGCGCTGGCAACAACTGTGGGCGGCCTTTGCCGCAGAGTTGGAGGATCGTGTGCCCGCACTCACGACCTTGTTGCTTGATCTCGAGCATGGCCCGGACGATGAGCCGGCACGTAAGTCAACCTTCGACGCCCTGTTTCGCGAAGTGCATAGTCTTAAAGGCGCGGCACGTGCTGTCGAACTGCCGGAAATCGAGCGGCTCGCGCATGCCTTTGAATCGGCACTTGATAGCTACCGTACGCAGTGTATCCGCCCAAGTGCAGAGTGGTTCGATGCAGCCTTCGCGGCTGCCGATACCTTCGGTCAACTGCACCGGTCGGCTATGAACGGCTCCGGAGTACCACCGGAGTTTCCGGCCGTTCTGGCACGCTTAGCAGCGGCCCAACTGGCTATTCTTGACGTTGCTACACCGGTACCGGCTCTCCCTGCCCAGACGCAGCCTGCCAATCAGCCGATTGTGAGCCAGGCAAATGTTAGCTCCCCCACCCATCCGACGAGCGAGGAACCGGCGGTGACGGTGGAAGGTGGAAGTCGTGCTGCGACCGAAAGCATACGTGTGTCAGTAGTCAAGTTAGACCAGCTCCTTTCTCAGGCCGGCGAACTGGCGGTGACCCATATCCGCATCGAGCAGCGGGCCGGCGATATGCGGACGCTCCGGGACAATCTATTGGGCTGGCAGCGCGAATGGCGTGGCCAGCGCATGCTGCGTATAAGCCTGCAACGCTTTGCCGATCAGGCCGACGCCAGTGATGCCACCCCCATACACGAGATCGAGGCTCTTCTCCGCTTCACGGAGCGCTCCGAGCAGCGTATGCTGGAGGTACTGCAGCAGGTTGAGGTGTTGGCGCAACGGTTTCGGCAGGACGCAGCTGAGCTTGGCGTGGTCGCCCAGCGCATCGAGGATGATGTAATGGCCGTGAGGCTGCTGCCTGTGACAACGATCTTTGGCCCTTTCCAACGGTTGATCCGCGATCTTCAACGTGACTTGGGCAAAGACGTTGAGTTGGTGCTGCATGGGGGGGAGATCGAGATTGATCGTACGATCTTGGAACAACTCCGCGACCCGCTCATGCATATGCTACGAAATGCTGTAGATCATGGCATCGAGGGGCGGCAAGAGCGACTGACGGCCGGCAAGTCACCGCGTGGAACGATCTATCTTGAGATATCTCAGATCGGCGGTTCGGTCACGCTCGTGCTGTCAGACGATGGGTCAGGCCTCGATCCCCAGCGGTTACGGGCTGCGGCACAGAAGAAAGGACTCTTGTCGGCAGAGCAGGTAGCCAACCTTAATGATCAGCAGGCACGCGAGTTGATCTTCGAGCCGGGTTTCTCGACGAGTGCGACGATTACCGGGACTTCGGGCCGGGGCGTCGGCATGGATGTCGTGCGGGAGCATATAGAGCGGCTGAACGGTCATATCACGACGACGAGTAACCCTGGCTTTGGCACGCGCTTCACGATCACCGTTCCCCAGACCCTGGCAACGACGCGCGCCATTGTTCTGGAGCAGTGCGGCCAGCTTTTCGCTATTCCTTCGGTCATGACGGAGCGCAACGCTCGCGTCAAAGTAGGGGACATTGTTAGCGTCGAGGGCCGACGAGCGGTCGTGATCGACGGTCACCCGGTCCCTATTGTGGAGCTGGCGGACGTGCTTGAGCGACCGCCGGTCCGGACCGAGGGTGAGTGGCGAACGTTTTTTGTGTTGCGTAAGGATGACCGGCGCGTCGCGTTGCTCACCGATCGCTTGGTTGGCGAACAGGAGATCGTGGTTAAGCAGCTGATGTGGCCGCTACGCCATGTGCGTAACGTCGCCGGCGCGGCGGTGCTTGGCTCCGGTCACACCGCGATTGTTTTGAATCCGGTTGATGTTTTTAAGACGAGTTTGCAACTGCTGGGGAGCGGCGCGCGGCCGCAACCCAAGGAGGTGATGGTAGCCGATCGGCGCTCATGCATTCTGGTCGTTGACGACTCGTTGACCACCCGTACGCTTGAACGCAGCATCCTTGAGGCAGCGGGCTATCAGACTGTAGCCGCTGCCGATGGAGTCGAAGCTTTGGCTGTCCTGCGGCAACAAGCGATCGACTTGGTCGTCTCCGATATCGAGATGCCGCGGCTGGATGGCTTCGGCTTGACAGCTGCAATACGGAGCGACGAGCGCTTACGGCAAATCCCAGTAGTGCTCATTACCTCATTGGATGCTCGTGAACATCAAGAACGCGGCGTCGCCGTCGGTGCCGATGCCTATGTGATAAAGAGTAGCTTTGATCAAGGGCATCTGCTTCAAACAATTGGACGACTATTATGATGTCGGACGGCAAGCCGATTCGCGCCCTCGTCATTGAAGGAAGTGTGCCGCGGCAGGGGCATGTGTTGGCCCTCCTCCAAGCCGATCCTGACTTCGAGATCGTGGCCTGGGTCGGCTGTGGGCCAGAAGCAATCAAAACTGTGGCCAGCCTGAAACCGCAGGTCATTGTGATCGAGTTGGCACATCCACCATCGGACGAAGTGGCGACCGCACGGTGCATCATGGAGGAAACACCAACACCAATCGTTATGGTGACCCCCTCCCCAGGCGCCGAGCACTCACCCCGGCCCAGTGCTGTTGCAGATGCTGGCGTACTGGTGGTCTTGGATAAGCCGGGTGCCGGTGCGGCGCGCAAAGCGACCGAAGATCTCTTGCGAACGATCAAGAGTATGTCGACGGTCAAAGTCATCCGGCGCTGGGGTACAGGAAAACTGAAATCGCCTGCGACGGCATTAGGACCACTGATGGCAATGCCACCACGTAGTTTCCAAGTCGTGGCCATCGGTGCGTCTACCGGCGGCCCCCAGGCACTGCACGAAATCCTGACCAGTTTACCGGCAACATTCCAGCTACCGGTCCTGGTTGTGCAACATATCGCACCGGGCTTTGTTGACAGCATGATCGATTGGCTGCGTCCCCTCTGCCAGTTGCCAATTCAGCGTGCGGTCGCCGGGATGCCGCTCACAGTGCCGGGCATTTATCTTGCGCCGACCGATCACCACCTCGTGGTGCATAACGGCCTGGTGGGGCTTACCCACGATCCCTTAGTCTCGGGCCACCGGCCGGCGGCCACGGTACTCTTTCGCACTATCGCCACCTCCTACGGCAAGACCGCGATTGGCGTCCTTCTGACAGGGATGGGCGATGATGGTGCGGTTGGCCTTGCTGCTATCAAGCAGGCTGGCGGGGCTACTATTGCCCAGAGTGAGTCAAGCTCGGTCGTTTTTGGTATGCCTGCGGCGGCCATTGGTCTGGGCATCGTCGATTACATACTGGCTCCCCAGGAAATTGCCGGCCTACTCCTCAAACTTGCCGGGCCGGTGAAGGAGACATGATGGATGTAAATCTGACAGTATTTTTGGCTGAATTCCGCTCCGAGATGGTCGAGTACCTCCAAGCATTGAATGAGCAACTGCTCAGATGGGAGCGAACGCCATACGATGTGACGCCCATCCGTGAGATGTTTTTAGCAGCGCACACGATCAAAGGTGCTGCAGCTATGATGGAGCTCAGGGACGTCGTAGCCCTAACACATGCACTTGAGGATGTACTAAGCCGCTTTCGTAGCGAGCAACAACTACTTGATGGAACGACAGCTGACCTACTGTTTCAGACCCTAGATCTCCTGACCACCTTAATCGAACGATCTGAGCCAGGAGCTACACTGATTGATCCGGCTGCTGCCACCCTGATTGGCGCATTAAGTGCTATAGGGACGACCATGGCAGCACCGAGCGAGCATCCTCGGGTTCTATTGATCGAGCATTCACCAACGCTGCGCATGCTAGAAGAGATGATGCTAACCGATGCTGGCTTTGAAGTTGACGCGGTGTTAGATAGTGAGCAAGCGTTGAATTTAGTGCACCTACGCCGCTACGATCTTGTGGTGACGGCCGTTGAAACGACAGGACTACGGGGCCTGGACCTTGCCGCTGCCATACGCGCTATGCCACAATGGCAGGCTGTGCCAATTATCCTGCTTAGCAGCGACCCACATCCTGAGCATCAACAACGTGCTACCGAGCTCGGGGTCCAGACGTATTTGCGAAAACGGTTACCAAGCGACCCAGGGCTGGGCAAGATGGCCCATGCCCTGCTCGCTAGCCGAGGTAACCTGTGAAGATTTTGATTGTAGACGATAGCCGCACCATCCGTGCTTTGTTGACGGCGATCCTCCACAAAGCCGGTCATCGCCATATTCTGAACGCGGAGTCTGCACAACGCGCATTTACCTTGCTGGGTCTAGACGAGGGTGTTCCGGGCGAAGCCCAGATCGATTTGATTCTGATGGACGTGACGATGCCTGAGATTGATGGTATCGCTGCACTACGCCGGATTCATATTGAGCCACGGCTGCGCGATGTGCCGGTTATTATGGTGACCGCCAATGCTGATGCCACCGATCTGAAAGTTGCCTTTGATGCAGGCGCCTTCGATTACATTACCAAGCCGGTCAATCAGATCGAATTGCTGGCGCGCGTCAACTCCGCGTTGAAGCTCAAATTTGAGATGGATCAACGTAAGGTACGTGAGAAGGAGTTGGTGCAGGTCACGAAGCAACTCGAAGCAGCAAATGAGCTCCTCAATCACCTCTCCTTGACCGACGGTCTGACCGGTGTTGCCAATCGGCGGCATTTCGACCAAGTGCTCATGATGGAGTGGACACACGCACGGCGTACCGGTGCGCAACTTGCGCTGCTGCTGATCGACATCGACTATTTCAAAAGCTACAACGACCATTATGGCCATCAAGCTGGCGACGCTTGTCTGCGACAGGTAGCCGCGGCCTTTGTCGGAACGCTCATGCGGATGGGTGACTTGGTGGCACGCTATGGAGGCGAGGAATTTGCGGTCATCTTGCCACAGGTAGACCTTGAAGGTGCCCGCATGATTGCTGAACGGCTGCGCCATGCCATCGCGGAGTTATCTATTCCCCATCCGGCCTCGTCCGTCCGTGACATTGTCACGGTGAGCATTGGTGTTGCCGTTCTGATTCCAAATCATGATGATGGTCCAGATCGCTTAATCGCCCTGGCTGACCAGGCACTCTACCAAGCCAAGCATGCAGGCCGTGATCGCGTTACGCCTGTTGATACGATGATTGTGCCGGCTTAACCTGCTTTGTCCCGCACTACAGGCTCGTCCGTTCGTGACCAGCCCGCGTTGCCCTGGTGTGGCGTAGAAGTTGCGCTTTGACGCCCCCACGGTTATAGTATGCGCCAGCCGCTGCCTTCGCATGCCGGCTGTATTCGCGCCGACGTAGCTGTATCAAAGAGGTTAACATGCGCCTACCTACCCCACTTCGCTTGCTCGTCAGTTGCGCCGTGGTGGCATTGCTTGCCTTGGCATCACAGGCGTACGGGCACGCGGCCGGCATATCCACGGCCCGGCCCGGCGAGGCGGCCACCATTCCTACGCGCGCGACCCTTGGCGCGCGGCAGTATGCTATACACCCCCTGGCGGCAGGTACCCCGGGCCCGGGCACTCCGACGTTGAGTGCTACTACTCCCGATATCAGCGGGGTACCGGGCCAGACCGTGCGGTATGACTTTACCCTTACGAACAATGGCCCAAACGATGATAGCTTCGTGCTCTCGGTCGCAAATATTACGACCGCCAGCGGGAGCCCACCGTTGCCGGCGACGAATATCGTATTCTCCGTTGGCAGCCCGGTCCGTCTAGCGGCGAACACGCAGATTACCTTTTCCGCTAACGTCTTAATCCCCTCGACTGCGACACCAGGCACGATTTATACCATTACGATCCAAGCAACGAGCCAGAATGGGGGCGGGACAGCCTCGGCCGTTATTACCACTACCGTCATTCAGCCGACCCCTACCACCGGTCCGACGGGCACGGCAACGAGTACGGCGACATCAACGAGTACGGCAACGTCGACGGGCACGGCAACCGGCACTCCGACAATCACCGGTACGCCCGGGCCGGTCTGTCAGGATACCTATGATCCGGCTGGCGACCTGCAATCGGCCAAAGTCATCCAACCCAATGCTCCCCAGACGCATGTCTTGTGTCCCGCCGGTGAGGAAGACTGGGTCTATTTCGGTGGCTTGGCCGGCAAGGTGTACACGATCGACATATCGCAAATGGATGGTGGCCTCGATCTATCCTTGTACCTGTATGACAGCAAAAGCAACCTACTGGCCTTTAACGATGATTTTCCCCGTAACAATGTTCCGACCGATCTTAAGCCGCGTATTCAATCCTATCGCGTGACAGCTAATGGCCTTTACTATGTGCGAATCCGTGATGCTGCAGGTGGTGGTGCCCTCGGTTTAACATATACCGTTGTGCTAAACGGTGAAAGCTATGGGCCGACGCCGACCCAGATTGCGGAGCTTTGTACCGATCTGTACGAACCGGATGGCGTGCCCGAGCAAGCCCACCTGATGGGTATACGCGAGGTCGAGACGAACAATAAGCTCTGCCCGGCCGGTGACGCCGACTGGACGAAGATGTTTATGAAGGTCGGCGCGACTTACCGCATCCGCACTGATAGCCACAACTTGCCGGGTGCTGATCCGGTGATGGTGCTGGCCGACCGTGATGGTACAACGATCCTCGATTTCAACGATGATTCTAATAATACGCTGGACGCACAGATCGATTTCTCACCGCCGGTTAATGGCTTTTACTATGTGCAGGTCAAAAATGTCGGTGATATTGGCAATGAATTTATCACCTATGATCTGTACTTCGAGCAGCTCAACGTGAGTGGTGGTATCGCTCCGACAGTGGGCCGTACCGCGACTACAGGGCTTGCGACGCAAACTGCGACGACAACCGGTACCGTGGGTACCCCGACGACGACGCCAACCGGCACGATCGGCACACCAACGAGTACGGCGACCACGACGGCCACGGGTACAGCCGGTACCGCCAAGCCCACGACTACACCTTGCGCAAGCCCAACGCCCTATCCGGTACCTACTCCAACACAAACTGCGCAACCCTGTCAACTGTCCGGTGCCGCCGCAATGCCCAGCCTTAAAGGATCGCCGTCTTTCATCAACGGTCCGGCCAAACAGCTTATTGTTCGGGCGATGCAGCAGCTTTGGGCCGACGCCCTGATCATAGTGGTGCACCAGTGAACACCAGCCTTTAGCACGGTGCTGCTATGCATCCGTTATTTCCCGGCTCCCTACCATATGCCCCACCACCCGATCCTGATCGGGTGATCTTGCTACGTCGCCCGCTGGCCGAACGCATCCTCGAAACACTGCATTATTTGGCCGAAGAGATCGAGCCACGGCGGGTGGGCAGTTTGGGTGAAGCACAAGCCGCCGGTTATATAGCGGGTCGCCTGCGCCGTGTCGAGCAACAGGCGGTCGTCCGATCATTTCATAGCAATGCCCCACCTTCGTTAGTACTGATGCTCGTCCTGCTCGTGACGGCCGTCGCTTTTGCAATTCCGTTGCTCCTTGCACCACGCTATATACCTGTTGCCGGTGCGACAAGCGCTGTGCTGGTCGCTTTGGCCACCGGCTTATTCGTTGATGAGCAAGCCGGCAGTGCAATCCTGGCACAAGTGCTCGGTCGCCCAGTGAGTCAAAGCGTGGTTAGCGTGCGTGGGGCGACTGCTACGACAGCACCCCGCACGCGGGCCATAGTCGTTGCGCCACTGGACGGTCCACCGCGCTCCCCAACACGTTGGCTAAGCCGTACAGTGCTTGGGTTGCTCGTGCTTCAATCACTGGCATATGTATGGCTCGCTCTGGCCCAACAATGGCCCTGGCCAGCAGCGATAAGTGTGCTACTAGGTACAACCGGTTGCCTAATCTTGCTGATGGTCCGCCAGCAGACTTCCCGTGTGCCCCAGCCGGCGGTGCTGGGAGCGGGTGAACTCGCGACGCTCATCGGTGTGGCCGAGGAGCTCAGCGCGCTCGAACATACCGAGGTTTGGGCTGTCGCTGCGGGTGCAGCGGCGACCGGCGATGCAAGCTTACGTCATCTACTCCGGCATTACCCGTTCGACCATACGACGGCAATCATTAATCTGGATCGCATCACCGGTGGTCCCCCTGTCTTTGCTACGCGCGAAGGTGTGCTACGCGAACGGCGCGCCAACCGGCAGTTGCTGTCGCTGGCCAGCAATGCTGATGCGCATGATATGCGAATTAATGCCGAGCCTCGACCCCTGCGCCGCCGCACGCTGGCCCATCTGCCGTTGCGGCGGGGTTTTGCCGTTATCACGATTACGAGCCATCCCGACATTCATACCCTGCCCGGTCCTGAAGTTGATACCATCGCCCGCTGCGTCTACCTGGTCGTCGGCATGCTCCGCGAGCTGGATGCCGGCGGCCTGGCCGTAGCCACCGATGTACGAGGCATATAAAGCCGGGTAGGTCGTGCATGGCTGGCATAGCTTGTGCCGCTGGTATTGAAGCATGAATGAGCGTGAGCATGAACGGACGGAAATGGTTGCAGCGCAACTGCGCGACCGCGGCATTCGGGACGAACGTGTGCTCGCGGCAATGGGTGCGATCCTGCGCCATCGCTTCGTGCCGGCTGAATACGACGAAGCCGCCTATGCCGACCGAGCCTTGCCGATTCCGTGCACGCAAACGATCTCGCAGCCTTTTGTGGTGGCCCGCATGGCCGAGGCTTTGTATCTCCAACCGAGCGACCGGGTGTTGGAGGTCGGTACCGGTTCGGGCTATGCAGCCGCTGTGCTTTCGCAACTTGCCAGGGCGGTCTATACGCTTGAGCGCCACCGCGAGCTAGCTGCCAGTGCTGCAGCACACTTCGATCAACTGGCACTGCGCAATATCTGGGTCGGCGTTGGCGATGGTACTGCCGGGTGGCCGACCTATGCGCCCTTTGATGCCATTAGTGTTGCGGCTGCCGGTCCACACATTCCGGCAGCGCTACGCGATCAACTCGCGATTGGCGGTCGGCTGGTGATGCCGGTAGGCGAGCGTGATGAACAACATTTGCTGTTGTTGGAACGGGCCGCGAACGGCGATCATCTCTACGATCTCGGCATCGTGCGCTTTGTCCCTTTGATTGGTACTGCCGGATGGAAGGATTAGATATATGCGTTTTCTCGCACCGCAAGGCGATCCTGTAACTGCCAGTGGTCGTACCGAAGCGTTTGAGTTATTCAAAGCCTACCTCGGGACGACACTGGCCTTTGGTATTTTGTTAAGCCGCCAGTTCTCTTTTACTGTCGGCGAAGCTGCCCTGATCGCAGCCCTAACTGCGGGTTCCGGCTTTGTTCTGCATGAACTTGGTCATCGTGTCGTCGCGCGCGCTTTTGGTGCACAGGCACGTTTCTGGGCGAACAATCTGATGCTGCTGGTCGCTATCGCCGGTGCCTTTGCTGGCTTTTTATTTGCGGCTCCCGGTGCGGTTTGGCATAGCGGTTTTCTTTCCAAACGCCAAAGCGGCTTGGTCGCTGCGGCCGGCCCTATCGCCAATATGTTGCTGGCGATCCTGTTCCTCGGCGGCTCGTATATAGCGCTGCGGATGGAAGCCCCGGTCATTGTTGTGCTCGGTCTGCGTGCCGGTTTTCAGATAAACGCCTGGCTCGGCTTCTTTAATATGTTGCCACTGGGTCCGATTGATGGTGCGAAAGTGCTCAATTGGAGCGTCCTCGCCTTCACACTGCTGCTGGCACTCGGTGGCGTGCTCGCCTTTTATGATCGGCTAGAACCATATCTCACACAATGGTGGCTGAGCCACTAGCAAGCATCAGCCTTGTGTCAGACGGATGCAAGAAGAGTGTCTGGTATACTTGCCTCTCGTGAATGTCAAGCAGTTACGGGTTCCCGAGCGCATTGCCTTGCACGGTGAGTTCCGCCTTCCTCGAGCAGGTGCCGATCTTTGGGCTGTCATGGCACTCTGCCTGCTGGGCATAGCCGGACTGCTCGTGGCGTTTGCTCCTACACCCACTTTCGTTTGGCAAACGTTGGGCAATCCGGCTGGTGGGCAGGCACGCCAGAATCTCTTCTTAGAAAATTTCTATCCCGCCGAACCCGATACGGCGCGTGTGGCCGGCGCCTTTCGCCATTGGAGCTCGGCGCAGAGTGGTGTCAACTTTCAGGGTGTTGGTCGTGGCTGGTGGCAAGCAACACTGGTGCTCAGCGGACCCCGTGCATCTCATCCCCCACCGCTTGTCACGCTCACGACCGGTCGGCAAGCAACAACAATACGGCTTGCACCGCAACCGCGCCACTATATCTTGCTGACCTCTGCGCCATCCGGCGATTGGTCCCTCCGGCTACAAACGACAACCTGGAGCCCGCGTCAAGCCGATCCGAAAAGTCGTGATAGTCGGATGCTAGGCATCCTGCTGCATGATCTCAATTTGATACCGGTGCTTCGACAGACCTTCCCGCCGCCGAGTGGCGCACCCCTGTTCCTTGCGATCTTGCTGCTATGCTACGCGACCTTGCGGTTGAGCGGTCTGCGGCCATTACATGCGGTGATCTTGCCGGTGCTGCTGCTCGGTGCGATGGTTGTAGGCTTGGAGCAGCAGCGTATCGCCTGGGGCCTGTTTGTCCCCCGCTTGTGTGGTGCGGCGTTGGTGGGCATGCTGGCAGTCTTGGTCGCGCGCGCGATATGGCCGGCGCTACTACGCTTTGGTCGCCTAGAGGCACCGGCCTGGCTGTTGCCCGCCTTGCTAGTGATCTTCTGGGTCGGCTACGTCGTAAAAATAGCCGGCCTGCTTTACCCGTACACGACAACGGTCGATCTCGCCTGGCATGCCGATAAAACACGTGCCATCTTGAGTGGTCATCTTGCCGAGTTGTATAAACCCGGTGCCTTCTCTGAGTCGGTAATGCCCACCAATGAATGGGGTGCTAACCGCCCGGTTATCCCGTATTCGCCCTTTTTTCACATCTTTTCCACGATTTTTGCCATCTTCCCCTGGCAGATCGAAACCAGCATGAATGGCCTCTCGGTGCTGGCCGACACGAGCCACACCTTTTTGATTGCCGTCCTCGCCTTGAAATGGGGCTTGCGTGCACGTGTGGCGCTGCTGGCAGCCTTGCTCTACGCCGTGACGCCTTTCACCTTCCTGCTTCATTCGTGGGGCAACGTGCCGACCACCTTCGGAATATGGTGGACACTGGTCGCCACGGTCTGGATTGCTCTGGCCTATGAGCGCCTGCGACAACCACGCGTCTGGACCGGCCTGGTCGTCATCTCCGTGTTGACCTTCTTGTTCTACACCGTCACTGCAGTCTTTATGGGCCTGTTCCTCGTCTTCTTGCTAGTGGTACTGCTAATCTGGGGCCGCGCACTGCCTCGGTCACCGGTCAAGGCGCTGGCGAGTGCGCTCGTGGTCGCCTCCATCGCCGCGCTCATCATCTATTATGGGCAGTATCTTGGACCGATCTGGCAGCGCACCATACCGTACCTGCGCCATGACGTGATCGGCGGCCAGCGTGGTCCGGGTCAGGATCGCATCGAGCCGTTTGCGACCTATTTCACCCTATTCTTACTCCGTTCCGGCTATTTGGCCTGGATGAGAGCCGGCGTGGTGGTCGGTACGCTTTGGTATGGTATTGCTCTGCCGCTGGCGCTCGGTTTGCCCGGCCTCTGGTTGTTGCGGCAAAACCGGTTGGCCCTACTGATAGCCGGCTGCTGGCTGGCGGTCGGTACCATCTTTTTTCTGCTGGGTACGCGCATTTCAATGGTCGATAAGCAAGTCTTTTATGTGGTCCCGCTGCTCGTCATCACGGCTGCGGCAGTGCTTGATCGGGCTTGGCAGCGCTGGCACTGGCTCACCGCGGTGCTTGTCCTAACCTATGGGGCGACGGCAGCGTCGGCGTTGCTGTTGTGGCTCATTCGTCTCCAGCGCGTAACACTATGATGACCACCGATGCCAGCGAGCTCACACGCCTGATCGATCCGTGGCTCGAACATATGCGCTGGCGTGCCGATTTTGCGACGTGGCGCGCTCGACGCATCCACAGCGAGGCACATCAGCAAGAGACGCTGGCCCAAACGACCGGCATCGTCGGTGAACTAGAAGGCTTGCACCTGCTCGATTTGGGCTGTGGTATGGGTGGCTTCGCTGTCGCGGCTGCCCTCCAAGGGGCGCAGGTGACCGCGCTCGATTACAACCCGGCCTATTGCCAGATTACGACGGCTCGCGCCCTCCGCTACCACTTGCCGATCCCTGTCGCGCAAGCAGCCGGCGAGGCCCTGCCGCTGCCGCCTGCCGCCTTCGATGTTATGTGTGCCTGGGACGTAATCGAGCATGTACAGCAGCCGGATGCTGTGCTCCGTGAGGCGGCACGAGTGCTCAGGCCGGGTGGTACGCTATTAATGACGGCCATCAACCGCTTTGCCTTCCGCGATCCTCATTATCATCTGCCATTTATTAACTACTTGCCACGCTGGGCAGCGGAAACCGTGATCCGGCTGGTCGGCCGGTCGAAGCGCGGTGCTGCCTTTGGTGACCGCCAGGCGCTCGGTAGCATGCACTACTATACCTACCATGGCTTTGAGCAGCTTGCGGCTCGCTATGGCTTTTGGGTCCGCGATCTAGACGCGGAGCGGATCGCGCGCGGTGGCCTCAGCCCTACCAAGCCTCGCCGCCGCAAGTTGCTGCAACTGCTAGCCCGCTGGCGGCTGGTCGAACCGCTCTATCGCTTGAATCGCGCCGTGTACCAGGGCACCTACCGGCTCGCTCTCCAAAAAAGCCAGTGACCGATGTGACTCCGGTGAACGAAGGACGACTGTCGGCCCGCGTCGGCCAAGCGGTAGTGTGGAATACCGTCTTTGCCCCGCTCAAGTTCGTGGCCGAGTTGGTAGTGAATCTCGTTCAACTGAACCTGCTGCCACCGGCGGCCTATGGCGTGCTAGCGTTGGTGCGCGCGACAGTCAGCCTGATCGGCAACTGGATCGACCTGGGTATCGAGCGGGCGCTGCCGAAGTTCATTCCAGAGGTGCAGCGTAGTGGTGGTACTGCGGCCGTTCGTCGCCTACTACTACGTTCTATGCTCGTCAAAGCTGCGATCTTAGTAGTTGTCGCCAGCGGCATCTGGCTGCTGCGCGGCCGCTTTCTCCAATCGCTGGCCGATCAGATACGTAGCAATCCCGATCAAGGTGCGCGTGCGACCCTGCTGCTGCAGGTTGCCAATAATGGCTGGTTTTTAATCGCGGCCGTCATTATTCTGCTGATCCTCGGGGCCTTCTATGATGTCTTGATGGCCTACCTGATCAGCTATTTCCGGCAACGTGCCTGGAATGCTATTGCACTGGTCAACGCCGTCCTCCAGCCATTCCTGATCGCCGCAGTTGTCGTACTTGGCTGGAACGTGACCGGTGTGGTACTCGCGATGGTCATCACGCCGTTCATTGGTGTCACCCTGGCTGCTTGGCAGGTGCTGCGTCAGATCCGCCAGCCGCGTCCCGCCGAAGTGGATGCTGTGCCCGAGCCCAACGTCCTCCGGCGCTTCGTCCCCTATAGTGCCTTGTCGTACTTGTTGAACGTCAGCGATTTGGCGGCGAGCCAGTTGATCGGCGTCTTTGTGGCCGGCGGCCTGGATGGCAGTTCGCTGGTATGGGCCGCTTTCAGCTTCGTGCGCGGCATCCTCAACTATCTCTACACGCCGTTAGGCGGCTTGCAGGTGCCGCTTTTCACCCGCGCTCGTGCAGGTGAGGGCAGCACACTTGACGGTGCGTATGGCGCCGTGTCGCGCCTCCTGTTATTGCTGTTGGTGCCAGGCGGTACCGGTCTTTTCTTGCTGGCCCGGCCGCTGGTGCTGGGGCAATACCCTAGGTATCTGGCGGCAGTTCCGGCGATACTGATCCTGATCCCATGCTTGTTTCTTGAGTCCCTCCTCGCCACGTCGCATAACGTATTGATGGTGGCGGAGCGCTACCGCCCGATCATCCTGTCGCGCTGCCTGGCATTTAGCAGCTTGCCCTTGCTATGGTTACTGGCTCCGCGCTATGGTACGATCGGTGTCGCCACAGCGATTGGTATCGCGCGTATTGCATCATCGTTGGTCGTTTTTGTGGCCGGCCAACAGCTGCTCGATCTTCACTTTCCCTGGCGCTTTGCCAGCCGCCTCGGCCTCGCCGCATGCGCGATGACGTTGGTCGTCGTGCCACTACGCGGCCTCTTACCGCAGACAGCCCCGACAATCATGCTGCGGTTGTGGGTGCTAGCTCTGAGTGGCGGATTGGCGCTGATCGGTGCTATCGTTTTCGTGATGGCGCTGCGTCTGCTCGGCGGCCTCGATGCTCGCGACCGTCAGCAGATTGTGAACCTGCGTATGCCACTTAAACGCTGGATCCTAAAAGTGTTATGAATGCTCCGCTCGTGCTTCCAAAACAGTCGCCGGCGACGCGCCTCAGCGCCTGGTTCGACACCCATGCCCGCCAACTGCTCATTGTGCTGATCACCGGCTACATCCTCGTCATCAGTTATGCCTCCATTCGCAAGTTTCAACTGTACGAGATGGGCTTTGACTTGGGGCTGATTCAACAAGCCGTCTGGAATACGATTCATGGTCGCTTTTTTGAAAGCTATGCCTACGATTTTACTAATAATTTATTAGGCACCGACTCATTTTTTGTTCTGCTGATCTTCATGCCCTTCTATGCGCTGCTGCCTAATCCGGCAACGATGCTAGTCATTCAAACGCTGGTCGTCGCGAGTGCTGCCATCCCGGTCTACCTACTCGCGCAGCAGATCGTTGGCCACCGCTGGGCCGGACCTCTTGCTGCCTTGCTGTATCTGGCCTACCTGCCGGTTATCAATGGCAACCTGTATGAGATCCGCGAGCGCATTATGGCCGGTGCCTTTGTACTGTGGATGATGTTGTGTATTTATCGTGGCTGGTACCGGCGGATGTGGCTGCCGTTGGTGCTGGCACTGAGTTGTCGCCTTGATGCAACCATTGGGGTTGCGATGGTCGGCGTGTATGCCTTGCTGCTTGGTCGCCCGTTGCGCTTTGGCCTGACACTCATTGGATCGGCGGTCGTTTGGTATCTGTTCGTTACCAGGGTCATGATTCCACACTACCTGCTGGCCCCGATCGGCTATATCTTTCTAGAGCACTACGGCGATTTCGGGACCACGCCCCTATCGATTGTGACCGGCGTACTGAGCAACCCGCTTCATACACTGCTTTACAGCTTTACCGCGCCCAAATTATGGTACTTGCTGGGTATGTTCTTGCCGTTAGCCTTTTTGACGCTTGGTGACTGGCGCTCGTTGCTATCTGTGATTCCATTGTATGGCCTGAACCTGCTGGCGAATCGGGCTATACAATGGGATATTTACCATCACTACCAGGGCATGATCGTGCCCTTTATGTTGGTGGGCGCCCTTACAACGCTCGCCACGCTGGAGCGACGGGGATGGCTCGGCAATGCTAGCGTCGAGCGTCTTGCTGCCTTGATGGTCGTCTGTACTCTCCTGGCCCCGGTCATCTTCGGCACGCAGTTGCCGGGCCTGCTGTTCCCGCGCCCCAAACCCCGCCTCCAGGCCGCCAACCAAATCGTGCAGGAAGTGCCACCCGGAGCACCCCTTGCGGTTGGCAACCTCCTAACACCGCACGTGGCCCCGCGCGAAGGGTTGTACTTGGTGCCGGGTGATGTGTTTCATTATGTGGCCGATCCCTTCGGCAAGGCCCAGTATGCCGTGCTCGACCTCCATCAAGCGGACGAGCGGGCGGCCTGGCTGGCTGCCCAGACCAACTGGTGTGTGCAGGACCAACAGATCGATTATGTGCTGGCACAGCGACGCGCCGGCGCTCATGGGGCACACTGTACGCCTTAAGCAATGGAACCCATCCAATCAGTGACCAATGCCGGCCCCGGCTAGCTGGGCCTCATCGCCCCAACTGAATAATGAAACCACCGGTCAAGATCAAGAGGAGACCGAGCCAGGTCAGCAGCGGCACGTGTTCATGAAAGATATATCGGCCCACCAGGACGCTGACCAGGGCGAAGATCGCGACATACACGCCGATCAGTCTAGAGAAATCCCAGGGCACCGTGTTGACAAGCACCCCATAGCCTCCCAGAATGAGACCGCCAAGCATGATGAAGAGGAGACCTCGCCCTCGTACTCCCGTCCGGATGATGGCATCGCCTGCAACTTCCAACACTGCTGCACCAACCAGTACAGCATAGATCACAAACTTCATTTAGCCCTTCCAATGCGGAAAGCCGCCACCACGGATTTCCATTGTTAGCAACGTATCGACCATCCGTCTATAGAAATGGAATACTACATATGTAGCATATGAGCAGGTGCTTCTCAAGGCGCTCCCACTATGGCTCTACCGAATTAGGGTATTGACAAACGTGCTCTCATGAGCTATATATTATCTACCGCATCAATTTCACGCGCCAGACACTCTGCCATGTCGCAGACCGTCTCACCCCCCGACCTAATCCTCTGGCACTACTGCCGCGGTCTATCCTAACTGTGTCCATCGCCCCTTGAGCAAGCCAATCGTCGTTGATTGGGGCAGGGTTTTGGTATAAAAACGATAAGGAGGACAGACCTTATGTCAGAGTAACAACGTCGTTACCCTTGTGAAGTCCACTTTCGGTCGCCCACTCGCTTCGACACACTCTTTACGAGCCATAACGAGCGCTGGCATACAGCAGCGTATCGCTGGCAAATGGAGTGCACGTACAAAAACACCGGCCCCACGCGCTACGTTCGCTACTCAGTATCGTCTTTTCAAGGAGCACGTCAATGTTGACCTTCCTTAAGGTATCCTTCGTTAAACTCGTAGTACTCGTAACCATGATCGTCGCAGCCTGTCTCCCGGCCAGTTCCTTCGCCGCCACCGTACAAGCTCCGGCCAGCAGTGGCGTCCAGGCAGCACTAGCCGCACCAGCAACCGGTACATTGAAAGTATGCAAGACGCTGCAGGCGGGATCACCCGATCCTGGGGTTCCTTTCACCTTCAGTGTGAGCGGCGCAAGCCCATCCGTGGCCAACTTCAGCGTATCCGCCGGCAGCTGCACCTTTGTTAACCTCTCTACCCCCACCGGCAGCGTGGTCGTCCAGGAACTCCCGTTCCCCGACTACCAGGTCGTCGGCATCGTCTTCACCGTCTCCCTACGCGGGACCGTGGACGTGTTCCATGGCCGGGCAACCGCCTACATTACCACCAACCAGGTCACCGAAGTCACCTTCATCAACCAATTTGCGAACAGCATTTTGAAGATTTGTAAGAACTTGGCGACCGGCACGACCGTACCGCCTGGTACCCTCTTCCGCTTCAGCGTGAGCAGCTACTTCCAGGATGTCCTGGTAGCGGCCGGTACCTGTACCGAGATTGCCGTCCCGGCCGGCCAAGTGACCGTCATCGAGAAGCCGCTTGCCAATTACCACGTCTCGAATATCCAGTTCCTGATTGGCACCGGCACCGTCGACATTCCCAACGCGACGGCCGTCGCGGACATGGTGGTCCACAACGTCACCGAAGTGGCATTCACCAATCAAGGCAAGGGCTTCATCCAAATCTGTAAGGAAACGGTTGACGGCATCACCGGCACTTTCGGCTTCACCAGCCCCTCGTTTGCCGGAACGCAATTAATTACGCTCAACAAGGGTGCGACAGAGCCGGTTTGTGGTGGCCTGATTCAGGTCAATTCGGGCCTGGTCCAGATCACGGAACTGGCAGCGGGCGACACCGTGCTATTCTCGGCACGGACGCAGCCCACGGGATACTTTGTCAAACTTGTAGGCCGCACGGTCTCGGTCGTGGTTCCAACAACGCCGAACCCGGCGAACGTTGTGCTGGTCATTTTCAAGAACGTCCGGAATGGCTACATCCAAATCTGTAAGCAAACAGATAATGGCCTGACGGGTACGTTCTACTTCACCAGCACGAATTTGATGAACATTGACCAATCTATCAAGGTTAAGGCTGGCGCTCAACAGCCGGTCTGCGGCCAAGTCATGATAGTGGTCAAGGGCCAGTTCACAGTGACTGAAACGCCGGGGACCAACTTCCACTTGGTCGGCGTGACTGTGAAGGGTGGCGGCAGCTTGATCAGCCTGGTAGGGAACACGGCGACCATTCGGGTCGAGA
Source organism: Chloroflexales bacterium (assembly GCA_038223355.1). Lineage (GTDB taxonomy): Bacteria > Chloroflexota > Chloroflexia > Chloroflexales > Kallotenuaceae > JACDGP01. The sequence goes on along the minus strand of JBBRHB010000013.1, from coordinate 1,011 downwards.
CCGGTAACCAGGCGCAGGAAGCACTCGTTATCTTCGAGAACGCGCCCAATGTTGGCAACTAGTAGCTGAAACGCTACAGGTCGCCGTACTTGGACTTGGGTTGTGGCTAGGAGCCACAACCCAAGTTCCCTCGTTGTGTTTTCGCCGATCTTTGCAGACATCAGCTTTGCTTCTGGTACGACCTGAGGTTGTCCTGCAACCTCTGCTCCTGACTGGGGCGTTGCTGGATGTCATTGCTCTGTCCCAACTCCAGAGCATCTGTATAATTTCGTAACCGGCTAGGTGTTCATCACTTGGTGAATGCTTCCCCTGGTAACCCCGACTTGACCCACGCGCCATGTTTTATGAACTCAAGGGTGTGATCCCGCAAGTCCGCCTCTCATTACAGGCACAGTCGCGCCCTGTCTCTTTACTAAGGATCTCGCCATGCGCCGTCACCTACCGCTCATCTTAGCTGTTTTTTCCCTCGTTCTAGGGAGCGCGCTGGTTTGGGCTCAAACTGGCTCCGCCAGTGTTTATCTGCCGTTGGTTGCCAACAATGACAGCTCACAGCCATCGACTCCCACGGGTGGACCGACACCTACGAATACAACATCGGTAGCCACACCGACCAATACCACGGGTGGACCGACACCTACGAATACAACATCGGTAGCCACACCGACCAATACCACGGGTGGACCGACACCTACGAGTACCACCGGCACAGCTTGTGACATTACAACCGGCTATCCCAATCTCCAAGGACGGGACTTGTCCGGCTGCCTACTCCTCAACGTTAATCTGAACGGTGCCAACCTGACAGGAGCCAATCTGAACAATGCCACTATCAGTGGCACAATGACCGGTGCTAATCTAACGAATGCCAAGTTGCAGGCCGCCAGTCTGCAGTCCATCTCGGCAGCAAACGCTATCCTGACGAATGCCGACGCGTCAGGTGCCGATCTAACCAGTGCGGACCTGACCGGTGCTACCTTGAGCGGCACCAATCTGAGCGGGGCAATTCTAACC
>JBBRHB010000012.1:0-19758 GCA_038223355.1 Chloroflexales bacterium | reverse complement strand
TGGTTTATCACAAACAAGCAAGCGGACAAGGTCGGGCGTGGTCTGGTGGCGTTTGAGCAAAACCCGGGCTGGCGACATTTGCCCGTCATCTATTTTGCGGCGTTGCGTGGGTAGGATCTGGCGGAGCACTTTAACTGCATTTTGATTGACATAGCTGCTACACTATGTCATAGCCCGAAAAGATGCCGATCACGTCCTCCCTGTGTTGCATCACTGCATCCCTCTTCCCCTGTGATATAACTCCGCGATCGCGCATTAACTATAAATGATATGCATGCTCCTCCGTAGAAAGATTGAGGAGCACGCCACGAGGCTCGAATGCAACGCGACGCAGAGTATACCTGGCAGGTGAGATACACCAACTGGCCAGTGATGATTTGCCTGCTGGGAAACTTTCGACTCTTGAAGTGCGGTCAACCGGTGGTCGTCCCGAGCAACGGCAAGGTAGAAGCGCTGTTCGCGAGTCTGGCGCTCCGTCATGGTGCTCCCCTTGCCCGTGATACGTTACTGTCGTTGCTCTGGCCGAACCATGATCCCATGCTGGCAGGCCAATCGCTCAATAGTCTGGTCTATACGCTCCGCAAACAATTTGCGGATGTGCTCGGTGGAGCGACACCGATCCTGCAAGGCGACGGCTACTACCGGCTCAATACGGAGGCAGGGGTCGGTGTCGACATGATGCAGTTCGAGGCACTCGTTGAGGAGGCGAATGGCCATCTGCGCCTTGACGATCACCCGACGGCCATCGCGACCTATAGCCGGGCCGTCGACGTTTATCAGGGCGATTTATGGAGCAGCATAGATATCTTTGCGGCTATGGAGCGTGAGCGCTTACGCGCCTGCTACCTAAACGTATTAGCTCAGTTGGCCGATCACTACTTCGCACAGCACATGTATGCAGGCTGCCTCGACTATGCTCAGCGCTTGCTGGCCAGCGACGCGTGCCGCGAGGATGCCCATCGCTTGGTAATGCGTTGTTATGTACGGCTAGGTGAGCGCGCTCAAGCATTGCGCCAATACCAACTCTGTACACGCATTCTCCACCAAGAGTTCGATGCGGCTCCCGAACGAGCTACAGTAACGTTATACGAGCAAGTACGCCTTAATCCTGATAGTGTCTAACCACCGGTGCCTGTGCCAATCGCAGCTTTCTCAGACGAACCTCAGTCGCATTTGTAGGCCATCCTCAGACCGAACTCAGGTACATATAAGGAGGGGCTACTAGAGTATGTTTATTCTGCCCCGGTTCTTGTTGCAACACTGGGAGGTGATACCGCTAGGGCAGGCCCGAGTTGTATGTTCGATGCTGGATCTCTGTCCGCACAAATCGTCGTACACGAGGTGTACTGTGTCCAAGCCGGTCCCTGAAGAGCGTTTAGCCGCACACCACTATGTCACGGTCATCATGCGCCTGCTTGTCGACCAGCGTGGACGGCTAGTCCATGGAGAGATCATCGATCTGCAATCAACGACCCAACGCCCGTTTAACGGATGGCGCGGACTCTTGCACGCCCTGCACTGCTTGATCACCGGGAAGGAGTAGCAACTGCAGTTCATATCCGGGCGGCTTTGACCCCGACTTCACCGGCAACTCATTCCCAACTCAGACTTTCTTCAACGTCGAATGCTAGGATTGTGAAGTCACAATCAATAAGGGAGATCACCGTATGCCTGCCGCATTAACGTATCCAGGCGTGTATATCGAGGAAATTCCGAGTGGCGTACGAACAATCGTCGGCGTCGCCACCTCGATCACAGCTTTTCTCGGGCGCGCCGCCCGTGGCCCTGTCTCCGAGCCGACCACCGTCAACAGCTACGGTGACTTCGTGCGCACCTTTGGCGGCCTTGACCCAGATTATCCTCTGGGCTATGCCGTGCGAGACTTCTATGGTAATGGCGGTAGTCAGGCAGTGATCGTCCGACTTACCGGGGCCGGTGCAGGAAGCGCGATCATCACCGCAGATAAGCTACGGCTACAAGCTGTCTCGCCCGGTGTGTGGGGCAACAACCTATTTGCTGCCGTAGATATTGATGGAATTACTCCGGACGTGGCTGAGCGGTACGCTTTGATGCAAGATCAACTCTTTAACTTAACGGTTGAGGAAGTTGTCAATGGTGTCACCGTGCGCGTCGAACAATTTCGTAACGTAGCCGTAAATGGGAAGAATGGAGAAGATGCAGGCGCGCGGCGCGTTGATCGGGTGCTCGCTCAGGAGTCGAATCTGGTACGCCTTGCATCTGATACGCCGATAGGTAACCTAGCGCTTCCCAAGCCATCAGATCCGCCGCCTGCAACGCCGGCCACCGCACCAGCTACTCCTCCGGCACCCGCAGGCAACGCTGCCGTTCCGGCCCTGCCCCCGCTCCCCACGCCGCCACCGCTGGTCACCAGCGGTGGACACACCGTTCTTACAACGGGTGTTGATCCAAAAAGAAATCAGGACAGAGGTAAAGATGTCACAACGCTGCAGGCAAAGGACTATCAAGGTGATCCTGCTCAGAAAACTGGCATCTTTGCTCTCGACAAAGCTGACCTCTTCAATCTGCTCTGCATTCCGCCCGACACGCGTGATGGCGATACGGCAGCTGCGGTGTATCAGGATGCTATGAGCTATTGTGCTGCCCGGCGGGCAATGCTGGTTGTCGATCCACCGGCTGCCTGGGGCGAAAACAAAGAAACTGCTGCTGCTACCGCACGGGAACAACTTTCGACGGCCCTCCATCTATCAGGCCCAGCTGCTCGGAATGCGGCCCTTTATTTTCCGCGCGTGCTGCAGGCCGATCCGCAGCGCGAAGGGCAGATCGATACATTTGCCGCAAGCGGCCTGATCGCCGGCATCATTGCACGCACCGATGGCGAGCGCGGCGTGTGGAAAGCGCCGGCAGGTCTAGATGCTGCTCTGAACGGCATTCAGGGCCTCGAAGTTAATCTCAACGACGCTGAAAACGGCATGCTTAACCCCCTTGGCATCAATTGTTTGCGGGCCTTCCCAATCAATGGCACAGTCGTCTGGGGTGCCCGTACCCTGCGGGGTGCTGACCAGCTGGCTGATGAATATAAGTACATCCCGGTGCGGCGCTTGGCCTTGTATATTGAAGAAAGCCTGTACCGTGGCACACAATGGGTCGTTTTCGAGCCGAATGACGAACCGCTCTGGAGTCAAATCCGGCTGAATGTCGGCGCGTTTATGCAGAACCTCTTCCGCCAGGGAGCATTTCAGGGTAAATCCCCTCGCGATGCTTATTTCGTAAAATGCGATGGCGAAACGACGTTGCAAAACGATATCAACCTGGGCATTGTGAATGTCGTCGTCGGCTTTGCTCCGCTCAAGCCTGCGGAATTTGTGGTGATCAAGCTTCAGCAAATGGCCGGCCAGATCGCGGCCTAAGGAGGAGAACGTGGCCCAATTTACCGCTAATCCGCAGCGCTTCGACCCCTACAAGAACTTCAAGTTTCGGGTGAAGTGGGACGGGAAATATGTACTGGGCGTGAGCAAAGTGAGCGCCCTGAAGCGCACGACCGAGGTTGTGAAGCACCGCGAAGGTGGCGATCCAAGTAGTACGCGTAAATCGCCGGGCCGCACCGAATACGAGGCGATCACGCTTGAGCGTGGTGTAACGCATGATCTCGAGTTCGAGAAATGGGCCAATAAAGTGTGGAACTACGGCACGGGACTGGGCAGCGAGGTCTCGCTCAAGGATTTTCGTAAGGACCTCATCATTGAGTTGTACAACGAGGCGGGCCAGTTAGCGATCGCCTACAAGGTGTACCGCTGTTGGGTATCGGAGTACCAGGCTTTGCCGGACTTCGACGCCAACGCCAACGCTGTCGCTATCCAGCACCTCAAGCTCGAAAACGAGGGCTGGGAGCGCGATACCAGCGTGACCGAGCCAACCGAGCCGACCCTTAGCGGTCCAGCGTAAGGTTTGGCGACGATGCTCTCCGGTCAACTGCTCCTCGAAACCTGGGAAAGAGGCGTGCGGCAACACCCGGTTGATCGTGCACTCACCATGTTGGCCGGTAGTTTCCCTGGAACCGCTGGGGATACAATGGCAGACTGGAGTGTCGGCACGCGCGATGCAGCGCTATTGCATGCGCGCCGCCAGGCCTTTGGGAGCCGGTTGCACAGCATGGCAGACTGTCCGGCGTGCGGCGAGCAACTAGAGTTCGTGGTGGACGTAGCCGATCTCTTGGTAAAGCCGACTGCCATCGAGACGGAGCCGTTTAGTGCCTTAACCTGTGAGGGCTACGTACTAGAGTTTCGTCTACCGACGAGCAAGGACCTCGGCGCGATTGTAGGTGTCGCGGATGCTACAGCTGGGCGGCGGCAGATTATTGAACGCTGCGTCCGCTGCGCGGCCAAAGATAGTCTGCCCGTGCGAACGGCGGAGTTGCCTGATGCGGTGCTGGAACTGCTCGCCGCCCGCATCGCCGAACGCGATCCCCAGGCTGAACTCCAGCTCGACCTCACCTGCCCCAGCTGCGGGGAGCAATGGCAATCATTATTCGACATTGAAGAATTTTTTTGGACGGAGATTTGTGTCCAGGCCAAACGGCTGTTGCGCGAAGTTCATAGCCTGGCGCGCGCCTATGGTTGGGGAGAGCGCGACATACTATCGATGACCGGCGCGCGCCGCCACATGTACCTCGAAATGGTGAGCGATGGCTGACTTCCTCACACGCCTGGCCGAACGTACACTGGGGCTGCTCCCGACCGTCAGGCCGGTGATTGCACCGCTGTTTGCTCCAGAGCCTGGGTCATTCGCTGTGACTGAGGGGCCTGTATGGGGTCAAGCGGCACCGGAGGTGTCGCCTGCTCGCCTATTTGAGGATAACAAGGAGCGGTCCGAAACGCCTCTGGTACTTCGCGATGAGTCAGCGCCACAGCTAAATGCCAAAAGGCCAAGCGAGCCCGTGGCTTCTTCGCGCACGACACGCTGGCCGGCTACCAATCAACCATGGTCAGCACCCGAGCCAGGACTGCGACTCTCCCCTGGCGTGCGCGATCCGGTAATACACGGGTCGGTCGAAGCCCCCCAACAGCCGTTTGTCGGCGAGAGAGAGGTTGTGCAAGCCGCAGTTCTGCCGCCCCTGGAACCGAACTTCAGCAATGTCGTGCCGGTTGCTAAGCATACTCCGTCCACCGTGGTTCCCGCGATGCTTGTGCCGTCGGCGAGCGACCGACAAAGCTCACCGGCTCCGAATAAGGACGCCATCGCAAGCGGGAGAAAGCTTGAACCGGTGGCGGCTGCTCAGCGCCCGCCAATAGGCGGTCGGGAAGATAGCCTCGCGGGCCAACCGACCAGCCCGCTCCCACGCCCACTAGAGGAGGAAAGGCACGCGCTTCCTGCAACCGCTGTTCCCCGGCAGCAGCGGATAACGGCGCCTTACACCGGGCGCCGCAGTCAGCGCGCATCAGAGAACGCAGAGCCGGCTGCCCCCCTGCCCCCTGCAACCATCAACGTATCCATCGGACGCATCGAAGTGCGGGCAACACCAGCATTATCACAGCCGCAGAAGCCGCGAATTGGCGCGCAGGTCATGGGCTTAGATGAATATCTGCGGGAACGCAGCGCACGAGGCAGCAAATGAGCAACTCGCTAGCAATTGCTGCCGTGACCGTTACTTTGCAGAAGCTCCTCAAACAGGGCTTCGACGCCGATCCTGATTTGCAAGGCACGGACGTGACAATGCAACCGCCCGACAAGGCGCGCACCAACAATGCGACCGCCAACCAGCTTAACCTGTTTCTATACCACACAACCTTAGACGGTGCATGGCGCAATATGGACATGCCGGGACGAACGAAGCCAGGCGAGACAGGTCAGCCGCCGCTGCCATTGAATCTGTATTACCTGATTACGGCATACGGTGGAAACGACGATAAGCCGACCCCCCTCAGCCACCTGTTGCTAGGCCATGCGATGCAGATTCTGCATGATCATCCGGTGCTGAATAAAGAAGACATCAAGAAGTCGCTTGATGGCAACAACCTCCAGGTACAAGTCGATTTGCAAGAGCAGGTCGACCGGGTGCGCATTATCCCTCAGCCGCTTTCGCTGGATGAGATGTCTAAGCTTTGGACGACCTTTCAAACCCAATACCGCATCTCCGCTGCTTACCAGGCCTCGGTCGTCTTGATCGAAAGCACACGACCGACGAAGACGCCGTTACCGGTGGTAGCGCGGAGACGTGATGACTCAGGTATTGCTTCGCAACCCGACCTCACACCACCCTTTGCGACGCTAACCGATCTCCATTTGCCACCCGATCAAGGTCCCCGCCCCAGCTTCCTGCCAGGTGATACGTTGCTGGTCAATGGTTTCCACCTGGACGGCGATGACGTCGGACTGTTGTTTAGCAATCCTCGGCTGGCCAAGCCGCGTGCGGTGGATGCTGGGTCAAACGCGAACGCAACCGAGCTACAGGTCACGTTGCCCGATTCTCCAACAGCGTGGGTCGCAGGTTTCTATAATGTTGCTGCGGCAGTGACGACGGCAGGCCAATCACGCACTACGAACGCTGTCTCCGTTGCCCTGGCTCCCCAAATAACAAGCCCCCGTCCGATCACAGTAGCGCGTGACGGGAGCGGTAACGCAACGCTGTCCTTGACCTGTAAACCCGAGGTACGCCCCGATCAACATGTCTCACTGCTGCTCGGCGATCATGAAGTTCCGGCCGATCCGCATCCTACTCAGACGAGTACTCTCACCTTTACCGTCCCCGGGGCGAGCGCCGGCACCTTTGCCATCAGGCTGCGGGTTGACGGCGTGGACAGCCTGCTGATCGACTACACGACGAAGCCACCTGTCTTTAAGTCATCCGAACAGGTAGCGATTACATGAGTACGCTGAACAACTGGCAGGACACGAACGAAGCCTACTTGGGGGCGGCCCTCCACTGGCTGCGCTTGCGCTTGGCCCGTCAGGCCGAGGCGCAAACAGCGACCGAACCGGGGTTGCCACCGGCAATAGCGTCCCATGATGAGGAGCTGCTGGCTGCAGCCCGTGCGATGGCTGAAGCCGAGGTAAGCGAGCCACCGCCTGCGCTCATTCTCCTGAGCCGCCAATTTGGCCTGTCTTGCTTTGAGCGCGAGGTATTGCTCCTGCTTGCTGCCATGGAACTAGATACACGCATTGCAACGCTGTGCGCACGTGCTCAGGACGATCCATCTCGCCCGTATCCAACCTTCGCCTTGGCAATGATGCTCTTCGATGACGCGGTATGGGATATACTCTCGCCCGAACGTCCACTGCGCTACTGGCGCTTGCTTGAGATCCACCAACCCCCAACGCAGCCGCTTACAACCAGTCCGCTCCGAATCGATGAGTGCATCCTTAACTACATTAAAGGCTTGAATTACCTGGACGACCGCCTGGCCGCATTGTTCGTGCCGCTGGGCAATCTCAGCACCGTTGCGCTGCCACCGTCACAGGCTGCGGTCGCCGCAAGGCTCGTCCACGCGTTGGCACAGACGACGCCCACGGAGCACTTGCCCGTGCTCCATCTGCTTGGTGCCGACGGGCAAAGCAAGCAACTCATCGCCGCCCATGTCGCAACGACGTTTGGCCTACGGTTATATCGGCTTCCCGCCGCGTTACTACCCACCCAGCCGGGTGAACTGGAAACGTTGGCTCGTTTGTGGCAACGCGAGAGTATACTACTGCCGGTTGGGCTGCTACTTGATGCCAATGCGGTCGAACAGATCCCTGTGGGCGCGGCCGCAATGGCGGTCCAAGGTTTTCTTGCGCGCACCGATGGCGTCGTTTTCCTAGATACGTATGACAGCTGGCAGAGTTTTGATCGTAGCGCTCTAACCGTTGAGGTTGCTAAGCCCTCGCCGGTCGAGCAGCAAGCCGCCTGGACAGATCTGACGGCGCCCGATGCCGAAGTCCCCGGATTATTGGCCGGACAATTCAATTTAAACCTTGTAGCGATTCACGAGGTCGCCGAGGTGGTTCGTGTCCAATCAACATCCAGTGGGCAGCTTGCCCGGCAGTTGTGGGATACATGTCTCACTCGTACTCGTCCGCGGCTCGATATGCTAGCTCAGCGGCTCGACGCGCGAGCTACCTGGGAGACCTTGGTACTGCCGGCCGAGGAAACCGCGCTGCTCCGCCAAATCGCCGATCAGGTAGGGCGCCGCAACAAGGTGTATGACGAGTGGGGCTTCCGGCGGCGCATGAATCGCGGCCTAGGTATTTGTGCACTTTTTTGGGGCGACAGTGGCACGGGCAAGACGATGGCTGGCGAGGTCCTGGCTAATGAGCTACGTCTCAATTTATATCGCATCGATCTTTCTGCTGTCGTGAGCAAATATATCGGTGAAACCGAGAAAAACCTACGGCAGCTATTTGACGCTGCTGAAGATGGGGGAGCGCTGCTGTTCTTCGACGAAGCAGACGCCTTATTCGGCAAGCGGAGCGAGGTGAAAGATAGCCATGACCGCTATGCCAATATCGAAATAAATTACCTCTTGCAACGGCTCGAAGCCTACCGCGGCCTTGCTATCCTGGCGACGAATGTTAAAGGTGCGCTTGATCAGGCGTTCATGCGGCGGTTGCGTTTCGTCGTCAACTTTCCATTTCCCGGGTTGGCCGAGCGCAAACGGATGTGGCAAACGGCGTTCCCGCCCGAGACGCCAACCTACGGCCTCGATTACGACCGCCTGGCGCGTCTTACCCTGACGGGCGGCAGTGTGCACAACGTTGCGCTCAATGCCGCTTTCCTGGCGGCCGGCGCGACACCAGCGGCCGTTACAATGCCGTTTGTTCTCTCTGCGGTGCGTACCGAATTTCGCAAACTAGAACGTCCGATGAACGAGGCCGACTTTCGATGGCAGGAGCCGGTGAGGTTGGCGGTATGAACATTAATCTACATATCGACCGGCTCGTGCTGGACGGCTTGCCACTGCTGCCCAGGGATCGGCTAAGACTGCAGGCCGCCCTCGAAGCGGAACTCATACACCTGCTCACCGTCAATGGACTTACTGCGGATATAGATCGCTCAGTAGCACGCGTCGCCGGAGCGCCTATCCAGATCACGCAGGACGCCAACATGACCGTGGTAGGACAGGAGATCGCTCGGTCGGTGTATGCCGGCATCGGTATCGATGACAGTATGCGGCCTCCGGTCGGAACGTCTTCGCAACCAGGACCTTACAACGATCAAGCTACGAAAGGGCCAGCGTTGTTATGAGTAAACACACGAGAGCGCTCTTGCCGCGTCCGGCTGATGCAACTTCCGAGTCCACGTCTATCGTCCCACAATACAGGAACACCCGCAAGATGGATGCGGATGCAGCCGGGGCCAACGTGAACAACGTGCTCCAAGCACCGGGCCGACCGCTCGATGCTGCGACGCGCGCTTTTATGGAGCCGCGCATCGGCTATGACCTAAGCGCAGTACGTGTACATACTGATGCCCAGGCCGGCCAGTCGGCCCAGGCAATCCAGGCGCGGGCCTATACGGCTGGACATAACGTGGTTTTTGGGACTGGGCAATATGTGCCCGGCACTAGCAGCGGACACCATCTGCTGGCACACGAATTAACACATGTCGTGCAGCAAGCCAGCGGCCCGGTTGCGGGTACCCGCATCTCGGATAATCTGTCCATCAGCCATCCTTCCGATCCGTTCGAACAGCATGCGCGGGTCAATGCTGCCCAGATCATTGCGGGAAGGCGTGATGGTTTGAGCGCTGCCGGGACGCTGGCTCCATTACCAGCGCTGCACACCTCCGGTCAAACCTCCGTACAGCGCGATGGACCGGGCGGTACCGGGGGTGCGGCTGCTCCGGCCGCTCCGACCGCGAGTGGGGGTGGTGATACGGCGGGTTCAATCATCGGCGCGACAGCGGGCGTCGCAGGAGCGTTGTTTGCCCTCTCAAGCGTCTTGATCGCACGCGCTCCTACCTCTGCCACCGGTGGGGTGAATATAACGCATGCTCAATTCAATACGTTGGATCGTCAAGCCGCTGGCTCGACCGAAGCAAGCATGGCCAGTCCCACCGAAGTCTCAAAGAAAATATTGAAAGTGTCGGCAGGATCTGATGATTATGCCACCATCAGCTTGATCTTGAAGCACGACAACCACAATATCATTGATGCCTACACGCAAGAAGATGAGGTCAAAGGCTATGCTGGTGGCACGGGTGGTACCAATGCTTCTATCAATTTCACAACGATGCAGACCCGACCGCTTCAGGCGATTCGACCTGCGGGGGCGGGAGACACCAATACGCCGACGACCATAACAAACTCAGAAGTCGAACTTCGGTTCACCGGCATTAATAGCGCCCCGGCCGGCTTTTTGGGCAGTTTCGTTGGTGGTTCAGGCACCGTGCAACGGTTCAGAGGCGCGCTCAAAGTTCGCGGCAACGGCGAGATCGTTGGGGATAATTGTACCGTAACCCAGGGCTCGCCGAATGATAAACGGGTCAATGGGGGGCAAGAGCCATGTATCGAAGTCGGCCTCAATTTGACCCCGGTAGCTCCTGCACCGCGAGCCGCGCCTACGCCAGCACCTTCGGCCGCACCCGGAGCGCCACCCCTTCCGGGTACGCTCAATGATCGGCTAGACAACCGCTTTACCGGGAGGGGTACAGGATGACCACCTTTCCCGGCTCGCCCCGCTTGCTCAAAGGCGGCATTGTGCTGCTTGACCCGACGACAAGCGCGGTTCAGCGCGTCATTCCCCTGCAATACAATCCCGACACGCTGAGCCGTACGCTGCAGGTGCAGGGCGTGGCCGAAGGCGGTGACCGCTCCGAAGCGTTGCGCCTGAAAGGGCCGCCAGTTGAGACGATTAAGTTAGAGGCAGAGATCGATGCAACCGATCAGCTTGAGTTCCCGGAGCAGAATTCCGCTGCGGTACATGCCGGCATCTATCCGCAGCTGGCTGCACTAGAAATGATTGTATACCCGGCGAGTAGCCAGATGCAGGCCAACTTCGATCTGTCGCAAACGGGCACGCTTGAAATCATACCGATGGAGGCATCGCTGAGCTTGTTTGTGTGGAGTGTCAAGCGCATCCTGCCCGTGCGGATTACGGAGTTCAGTATCACCGAAGAAGCCTTTGATCCATTGCTTAATCCGATCCGTGCCCGTATCAATCTCAGCATGCGTGTGCTTGGCGTCAACGATCTGGGCTTTACACATAAGGGCGGTAGCCTGTTCATGGTGTACCACCAGCAAAAAGAACAGCTGGCTGCTATGGCACAAAGTGGGGCACTGAGTGCGCTCGGCTTAGGAGGAGTGTAATGGCGGGTACCACCTTTCCGATTACCAGCCGCTACTACAATGTTGAGACGGCTACGCTTGAGCGCGTGGATGGCAAAACAATGGTGTATATGCGCCGGCGCTTCGTACCAGAACCCGAGCGCTTTGACCTGCTCCAGGAACATATCGTTGTGCAGGGGGAACGGCTGGATAACGTCACGGCCCGCTACTTAAATGATCCAGAGCAATTTTGGCGGATTTGCGATGCGAATCGCGCCATGCGCCCGGAGGAATTGGTCGAGACCATCGGGCGCAAGCTGCGCATCACCCTGCCCGAAGGGCTGTCGAGACCGGCACAATGAACAAAGGTTACTATCTCTCGATCCTGATTGGCACGTTTAATCCCCAACCGGTGCCGCAGGCCGTGATCGATGCCTTAACGGAGGTACAGATCACCGCCTCCGATGGCAGCCAGAGTGGCTTTCAGCTCAGGTTCACGGTTGGCAAGCAATCGTTGATTGAGCGCGTGCTGTTGCCCTCGGGCTACTTTGATCCGCGTACGCGCGTGATTATCGTCGTCACGGTCAATGGGACGCCGATGGTGCTCATGGATGGTGCGATTACCAAGCAAGATCTCACTCCCAGCAACGATCCCGGCAAATCGGAACTAACGATTACGGGACTGGATATCAGCGTCTTAATGGATTTCATCGAGCTAACGGGTATTCCATATCCTGCAATGCCGGTCGATGTCGTGGTGGCGTTGATCCTGGCAAAATACCTGGTGCTTGGCATCGTACCTGTGGTCGTTCCCACGCTCCTGAGTCTGGTCGAATTGCCTAATCTCAAGATTCGTAAACAGCAGGGAACCGATTACCAATATATTAATGCCTTAGGCCGGCAGTTCGGTCACGTCTTCTATATCGAGCCGGGACCCACTCCTGGTGTGAGCACGGCCTATTGGGGACCGGGTGGTCGCTCCGGCACACCTCAGGCGGCGTTGACTGTCAACATGGATGCCGCTACGAATGTTGAGTCACTTAGCTTTAGCTATAATGCGCTCGCCAAATCAACCTTACTGGTCAGTATTATCGAGCCCAATACGAAACTGCCGATCCCCATTCCCGTACCGGATATCGCGGCACTCAAGCCGATCCTCGCCCAGGATACGACGCCATCCTTAAAAACGCGGACGCTCGAAACCGCCCACCTTAGCCCTATCGAGGCAGCATTGACCGCCGTCGGCGAGTTATTTAGTGCACCGGATGTGATCGGGGCCAGCGGCTCCCTCGATGTGCTGCGCTATGGTCATATCTTGGAGGCGCGCAAGCTCGTAACGGTGCGCGGTGCCGGTGTAATGTATGACGGTCTGTATTACGTCAAAAGCGTCACGCATAGTATTAAGCCGGGCGAATACAAGCAAAACTTTAGCTTGGCACGTGGTGGCGTCAAATCCTCTGTTTCTACGGTGGGTGTATGAGCGATGGTGGGATCAAACACTACGGCAAATACCGGGGAACGGTGGTTAATAACGTCGATCCGATGCAAATCGGCCGCTTAATGGTTATCGTTCCCGATGTCGGTGGTCTCACGCCATCGACGTGGGCCATGCCCTGTTTGCCCTTGGCCGGCAAGCAGATGGGCACATATCTAATCCCCCAGATCGGCTCGGGTGTGTGGGTCGAGTTCGAACATGGAGATCTTGACTATCCCGTGTGGGTGGGCTGTTGGTGGGGCAGTGTGGCCGAGGTTCCGCCACTCGCCCTGCTGGGCAACCCGGTAAGTCCGAATATCGTGCTGCAGACGACGCTGCAGAATGCGATTGTGGTCAGCGACCTGCCGGGTCCGACCGGCGGCATTATGCTCAAGAGTACGACCGGTGCGACCATTATCGTCAACGATACCGGCATTTATATTCAGAATGGCAAAGGTGCAAGCATTGTGATGGTGGGACCCTCGGTAACGATTAACAACGGGGCGCTAACAATCATTTAGGGTCGGGTAATGGAGATCTATAATGCCAGGTTTCGTTCTGCATGTTGGTGCGACGGTGATGTGTGCGCATGGCGGCCAGGCGCAACCGACGGTCCCCAATCCGCGGGTGTTGGTCAGTGGACAGCCGGTTGTAACACTGTCTACGCCGTATGTTGTAGCCGGTTGCGCCTTTCCGCCGCCGCCTGCGGCGAATGGACCGTGCGTTACGGCGCAGTTCATGACTTCCGCAACGCGGGTTGTTTCTAATACTGGTCCGGTCTTGTTAATGGATAGTCAGGCGGTCTGTGTGCCAACCGGCACGCCGCTAGTGATTACTATGACACAAATACGGGTAACAGGAACCTAATTTCATGACGATGATCGACTTTCCGTTGCATTTTGATGGACGTGGCCGCACGGCGAGCACAGATGCCGACGATCATGTCCGCGATATGATTGAGCAGTTGCTGTTTACCAATCCCGGTGAGCGCGTTAACCGTCCTGACTTTGGTAGTGGCCTGCTCCAATTGGTCTTCGCGCCCCAGAGTCAGGAGCTGGTAGCCGCTTTACAGTACACAGTTCAGGCCTCGTTGCAACGCTGGCTAGGGGATCTGATCGAACTGCAAGGTCTGGATGTCATTAGCGAAGATGCCACGTTGCGTGTGACAGTGCAATATGTCGTGCGCCGGACCAATAGTGCCCAACGTGCGCTATTTACACGAACGGTTTGACGGCAATGAATAGTGCACTGAGCTGCCATGATGAGCGCCGGCGACGCCACCTGCGTGAGCGACGGCGCAATGGTATTGAGTATATCGAAGTCAGCAGTGATCAACTGACAATCAACGTGCATTTCTTTGGCCGGGCGCCAGAGCAGATCGAGCGGGAAAATATACGCATCGCGGGTGGGCGGCGCATTCGTGGCATCACCGTAACGGACGTCCGCCTATGCGTGGTGGATGATCAGGAAGTGGAAGATTGCATCGAGGTCGTAGTGGACCGGGCGGGCGACTTTTCGCCGTATACGCTCCAGTTGGTCAAAACGGCGGCCTATGATCCCGCTATCGACTTCGACCAGCGCTACTCCCAGGCCACCTTCTCGTTCAAAGCGGACTGTCCCAGTGACCTCGATTGCCAAACGCCAGCAAGCTGCCCGCACGCGCAACTGGACGAGCCCGATCTCAATTACTTGGCGAAAGACTATGCCTCCTTCCGGCAGTTGATTCTCGACCGGTTGGCATTGGTCATGCCCGAGTGGCAAGAGCGTCACGCTGCCGACCTCGGCATAACACTGGTTGAGGTGCTGGCCTATGCCGGTGATTATCTCAGCTATTACCAGGATGCCGTCGCGACCGAAGCCTATCTGCAAACCGCGCGGCAACGCATTTCGGTGCGCCGCCACGCGCGCCTGGTTGATTACCACATGCACGAAGGCTGTAATGCCCGGACATGGGTCTGCCTAGAGACCGAAGCTGACACGCCATTGGATTTGCAGGGGGTCTCGTTTATCACAGACGGCAATGATGCGTTGGGCCTCAATAGCTGGGTCGTGCGGCCGGAAGATCTGCGTACGATCCCGAGCACGCTCTACGAAGTCTTCGAGCCGCTCAACAAGGCAGTCATGCAATTGCGTGCTGCCCACAACCGTATCACAGTTTACACATGGGGTGATCGTGATTGCTGTCTGCCCATCGGCGCGACCTCGGCCACCTTACGTGATGGCGATGCCGTGCCGCCACCCGCGCCACCGAGCGGCGACTATGGCTCTGCAACCCCCTCAGGAGCATACGGTTCGCCACCGTCCGTTACGCCGCCGGCACGTCGTTTGGATCTGGCCGTCGGCGATATCCTGATTTTTGAGGAGGTCGTCGGACCCCGGACCGGCAATCCTGCCGATGCCGATCCCACCCATCGCCAAGCAGTGCGCCTCACAAACGTCGTGCCGGTCATCGATGAGCTGTATGGTCAGGCCGTCCTTGAAATTTCGTGGGCTGCTGAGGATGCGCTACCATTCCCACTGTGTCTGTCAACGACCACCCAGGGTCCGGCCTGCCTGCCCTTGGAAGATGTCAGCGTTGCGCGCGGTAATGTGATCCTGGTCGATCACGGTCGCACCATAACGCCCGAACCACTTGGTACCGTGCTAGGGATCGACGCAGTACCGCCGTGCGATGATTGCGGCGAGGCACTCCGTAGCCTGCCCTCCCCGTTTCGCCCGTCCTTGCAGCATGCCCCGCTCACCTTCAGCCAGCCGCTCTCGCGTCACGCGCCGGCAGCGGCCCAGCTTCGCCAGCAGGTGCGCTCGGCCCTGCCCCAGATGTTGGACCTTATGAGTACGAGTGCGGAACGGCCCTGGCATTGGCGACCACAGTTCGACTTGCTTGGCAGTCAGGCCGATGCGCTGGACTATGTGGTCGAGATCGACGATGCGGGCTATGGCCATGTGCGTTTTGGCGATGGCGAGCTTGGACGCATGCCGCCGGTCGGTATGGAGTTTACCGCGACCTATCGCACCGGAAATGGGCCAGCCGGGAATGTTGGCGCGGGCACGATCAAACATATGCTTGTGGCCGGTATTTTAGAAGGGATTACCTCAATTACGAATCCGCTTCCGGCACAGGGCGGCACGGCTCCCGAACCCCTGACCGATGTGAAGCTCTTCGCGCCGGGTGCCTTTCGCAAGCAGCTGTGGCGGGCGATTACGCCCGCAGACTACGCGCAACTCGCCGCCAGCCATCCGGGCGTACAAAAGGCTGTCGCTAGCCTGCGTTGGAGCGGGAGTTGGTACGAGATGGTTGTGGCCATCGATCCGCTGGGCACCGACGAAGCCGGACCGGAGTTGCTCCAATCGGTCAAACGTTTCCTCTATCCCTTCCGGCGGGTAGGCTACGATCTCCGGATCGTTCAGGCCCGCTACATTCCACTCGATATAACGCTCACTGTTTGTATCGATCCGCACTACCTGCGCGGTCACATGGCCGCTGCCCTAGCTGATCGCTTCAGTAATCGTCGGCTGCCCAACGGTGACCGCGGCTACTTCCATCCGGATAACCTGTCCTTTGGGGATAGCATTGCCTTGAGTAAGCTCGTAGCCGCCGCTCAGGCTGTGCAAGGCGTCGCCAATATCGAGCAGCTGCAGATTTCAGCACGTGCCGTCGACTATATCTGGCCACAAGCGAACACGGCTGACGGCCTCGTCTTGCCCAATCCAATCGTCCCGCTGGGACCGTTGGAAATTGCGCAAGTCGATACTGATCCTGACTTTCCTGAGAACGGTACGGTTAAGTTCGTTATCCGAGGTGGCAGATGAACGACAGTTGCGACTGCTGTGCAGGAACGCACAGGGAGACGCCTATACCGACTGCCAATCGTCCCGGCCTGGCCGCGCTCTCCTACCGAGTCGGTACCTATGCCGGCTTTCTTCAAACAATGCTCGCGGATCTGTCAACGACCGGTATAAGTCTATCGGTCGGCGAAGTCGCGGCAGGCGGACAGCCACCCGCCGGCGAGGCAGCCTTCCCGCTCCGCTTCCTGACGACGCGCGATCTTGCTGACCCGGCGCTGGCGCTGCTCCAGGGCTGGGCATCGGTCGCCGATGTGCTGACCTTCTATCAGGAGCGCATCGCCAACGAAGGCTTCCTGCGGACTGCAACCGAGCGGCGCTCGGTACTGGGGCTGGCCCGGCTGGTCGGCTATGCGCTACGCCCTGGCGTTGCCGCCAGTGTCTACCTGGCATATACCTTGGAGAAAGACAGCGCAGTGATGATTCCTATCGGGACGCGGGCACAAAGTATCCCGGGACCCGGTGAGACTGCACAGTCCTTCGAGACCGCCGATAAGCTGGATGCCCGTGCGGCCTGGAATAATTTGCAGCCGCGCCTCACACAGCCTCAATGGATCAGCCCTCTTAACCCCAAGCCCATCAGTGTCCTGCGTTTCAAGAGCCAGGCGACCAATCTGCGGCCCAATGATCCGCTGCTGTTCAATTTTGGTGCCCAACAGTTTGTAGGCTTCGTCGCCGACGTCGAGCTCGAACCACCTGCCGATCGGACGCGGGTAACGCTCCAGGCATCGCCCTGGAATGCAGCGGTTCCCACGCCGGCCGCGAACGGCTCCGCGACCTCGCAACCGGGGACCTTTATCAGGACCTTCGCCGTCGGCGGCGATGATGGTGTGGTCACGAGCCCCTATGGCGTGTTGAGTACGACCTTGCGGCAGCTGGAGCTGCCACCCTCCGTTCCGCCCCCGAACGCGCTCCGGCTGCCGCGCTCGCTGGCTCAAACCTATGCTCCGCAAACGGATACTGCTGCTCAGTTGCTCCTGACGATGAATCGTCGCCTCGAGACGGTGTTGTATCCGGCACTACAAAACGCGGCGGTCACGCCGGCGTCGGATCTGCAAAGCACGCAAGCACTGCGGGTCAAGGCCGCGCCCTTTGGCAACAATGCGCCGCTCAAACCGGTCCTGGATGATATGGGCCGGGTCATTGACCATGTCGAATGGCCCTTGATCGATACCGTTCAGGTTGCGATCCACGTCGGTACGGAGGCATTTAGGGGCCGCGTGGCTGCCGTCGCAACGACGACCGGCGGCTTGTCGGCCGTGGTGTCGATCACGCAAAACGGCGTGACTAGTAGTCGGCCCGTCACTCTCCTGCCCAACACGACCACACCGCCCCCGCTTACAGTCGGCGGTGTCAGAATTGATATAACGTCACCTTCAGCGAATTCATTTCCGGCCGTCTTCAAGTTCAACCTCCCGGTTGCAACCGAAGTCCGCTTAAACATTAATAAGAATAACGCGCTCGTCGTAACGCTCAATGGTGAGGTTCTGCAGGTTGTTTCCGGTGAAACCTTGCGCGAAGAAAGCCAGGGCGGCTTGGTCACCATTGACTTTACGTTAGACGCCAACGCCCAATCTTCGATCGCGGTGCAGGCCGACCGGCCGAGTGCCGCGCTCAACCCGCTGGTAGTGGCGCTCGATGGCCAATACGACAAAATCGTGGCTGAGAGCTGGGTAGTGATTGATCGAACGGATCGCACGCCGCCCGGACGTTTCTTTTACCAGGTGGCCGCCACGCGTACCGTTTCACGTGCTGCCTTCGGTATCACCGGGAAAGTGACGGAGCTCACCCTCAAACCTTCGCAAACTCCGAATTGGCTGAGCGATACCGATCGCTCGCTGGCCGTCTACCGTAATACCACCATTTACGCCCAGGGCGAGCTTTTGAACTTGGCCGAAGAGCCGGTTCCCGATCAAGGGGTTGATGGCACGCCCGGCAAGGTGCGCGACACCGAGCTCGAATTGGATGGCCTATATGCTGCTCTTGATGCCGGTCGCTGGCTCGTCGTGCGTGGTGAACGGGCGGATATTCCCGCGACCGCCGGTGTCATGGCGAGCGAGTTGGTGATGCTCACGGCCGTGCGTCAGGATGTACAAAAGGTGCAAAAGATCGTAATTGCGGCCGGTTTTCCTCCTACTCTCGAAGAGACTGATCGTCCTGGTGACAAAACCCACACCTTTTTGACGCTTGCCCAACCATTACAGTATGCCTATAAATTGGCGACGGTGACCATTAATGGCAATGTTGTGCGTGCCACCCATGGTGAAACACGCAATGAGGTACTCGGCAGTGGCGATGGCAGCAAACCGACGCAAAGCTTTACGCTCCACCAGCCCCCCCTGACATACCTCGCGGCCTCGTCGGCCTCCGGCGCTACGAGCACCCTCGAAGTGCGCGTTAATGACCTCTTGTGGCATGAAGTCGACACGTTGGCCGGACTGGGGCCGACCGACCGCAGCTATATCACGACCACTGCCGACGATGGTAAGACGACGGTCGTCTTTGGCAATGGTCAGGCCGGAGCACGGTTGCCCACGGGCCGCGAGAATGTTAAGGCCACCTATCGTAATGGCATCGGCCAACCCGGCAACGTGCGCGCCGGAAAAATATCGATGCTGGCCTCCCGGCCCTTGGGTGTCAAGGAAGTGCTCAATCCCTTGCCGGCCACCGGCGGTGCCGATCCCGAAACGCGTGATCAAGCCCGCCGCAACACGCCGCTTGCAGTCGAGGCGCTAGATCGGTTGCTTTCCTTGGCGGACTATGCGGATTTCGCGCGCACCTTTGCCGGCATTGGCAAAGCCAACGCGCAACAGCTCTCCGATGGCCGGCGACAACTGGTGCATCTCACGGTGGCCGGCGCGGCAAATATTCCGATTGATGAAACATCCGATCTCCTACGCAACCTGCGCTTGGCGCTGCGGAACAATGGTGATCCCTACCAGCCGTTTCGGGTCGCAGTCGGCGCGGTCGATCTGATCGTGATCAAGGCACAGGTTCAGCTATTGCCCGACTTTCTCTGGGAAGCTGTCGCGCCTAAGCTACGCGCCATGCTGCTTGATGCCTTGGGCTACGAGCGTCGCGATTTGGGCCAAGCTGTCTTGTTGAGCACGGTTGTGAGTACACTGCAAGCCATCGACGGTGTCGATTATTTAGAGATGGAGATTATGGATACGCTCAATGAGCAGCGGGTCAAAGCAACGCTGGGGCAGAACGGTGACCTAG
>JBBRHB010000011.1:0-20768 GCA_038223355.1 Chloroflexales bacterium | reverse complement strand
GAAGGCGACACCTTCATTACGAATATAGGTCAGGCCTAAAAGATGGGGAATAAAGGTAAGCTCGCCGGCCTGCGGTAGGGGCCACCTGCGAACGATCCACCATTTGCTCAATTGGTCGAGCACGACGACCAGTAGGGCGACCAAGAGCGGCAGCCGAAGACGTTGGCCCGAGGTCATTCCCGCTCTCGCTCGCGTTGATGCTCGACGCAGAAGGTCGCAGACGGACGGGCTTCTAAGCGCTCGATGGGAATTGGCCGACCACAGGTTTCACACTGGCCGTAGGTACCAGCTGCGATACGTTCAAGCGCGTGATCAATCTCGTCAATATCGAGCTGTATGTCGTCCGCAACTGCCATATTGCGTTCGCGGCTGGTAACATCCGAGGCAGCGTCGGCGGGATGATTGCCGGCACCGAAGCTTGGATTTTCGGTGTCGGCGTTTTGATTATTCTCGTCTTGCATGGCATTAAGCTCGTCCTGGAGTTGACTGCGATCAGCCTCAAGCCGTTGCTTAAATTTGGCAATATCAAGTTTCATAGAGAGTACCCCTTCAGTGTTTAGTTGTGCACGCAGTATAGCATCACAATGCGGAGGAGCAAAAAACCGCCGGCGGATGACCCGGCGGCGGTTGGGAACGGTCAGGATGATTGCGGACGGCTAGCCTTCGACTAGCGCAACACTGCACTCGGCCTCTACCTCCCTGGGATCGATTTCCAGTGTTTGTGCGGCACGGCGCGTCTTGGCCAGGATGTCACGTAAGAATTGACCAGTGTGGGAGGCGGGTATCTCGGCGACCTGCTCGGGGGTGCCTTGAGCGAGAATCTGACCGCCGCCGGCCCCGCCTTCTGGCCCGAGATCAATAAGCCAATCGGCACTTTTGATCACATCCAGATTATGTTCGATTACCAGCACGCTATTGCCACAGTTAACCAGCCGTTCAAGCACATTCAGTAAATGTTGAACGTCGGCGAAATGGAGGCCGGTCGTCGGCTCATCCAGGATATAAATGGTGCGACCCGTGGCAACACGGCAAAGCTCCTTGGCCAGCTTGACGCGCTGCGCTTCGCCACCGGAGAGCGTCGTTGATGACTGACCGAGCTTGAGATAATCGAGGCCAACATCATGCAGTGTTTGAAGGATACGCTTGATGCGGGGCACGGCCGCAAAGAATTCAAGGGCCGTCTGCACATCCATATCGAGGACATCGGAAATCGTTTTGCCCTTGTATTTGACCTGCAATGTTTCGTAGTTGTAACGCTTGCCCTTGCAGTCAGTACAGCGGACCCAGACGTCGGCCAGGAAGTGCATTTCGATCTTTTTCTCGCCGTTGCCTTCGCAGGTCTCGCAGCGACCGCCTTTAATGTTGAAGGAAAAGCGTCCGGGACCGTACCCACGCAGTTTCGCCTCGGGTGTCGAGGAAAACACTTCGCGCATGAGATCAAAGAGCTTGACGTAGGTGGCAGGGTTGGAGCGTGGTGTACGACCGATCGGCTGCTGGTCGATATCGATCACCTTGTCGAGCAAGTCAAGGCCTTCGAGCGCGCTGTGCTTGCCAGGTCGTACCTGCGCCCGGTTGAGCTTGGCGGCAAGGGCTGGGTACAAGGTTTCGGAGATGAGCGATGATTTACCAGAACCAGAAACACCGGTAACAGCGGTCAGGACGCCCAGCGGAAAATCGACATCGAGATTGCGGAGGTTATTCTGCTCGGCACCACGCAGGCGCAGGTAGCCTTTCGGCTCACGACGGCGGGTGGGGGTCGCAATGGATAATTCACCGCTGAGGTATTTGCCGGTGAGGGTGTTCGCCGCAGCGACCTCGGCGGGCGTGCCGGCGGCGACAACCGCGCCACCATTCACGCCCGCGTATGGGCCGAAGTCGATGAGGTAATCCGAAGCGTGCATTGTATCTTCGTCATGCTCAACGACCAGAACGGTGTTGCCTAGGTCACGGAGTTTGATCAAGGTATCGATCAGCTTGCGATTGTCACGCTGGTGCAAGCCAATACTGGGCTCGTCCAGGATATACATTACACCGACCAGACCTGAGCCGATTTGCGAGGCCAGCCGAATGCGTTGCGCCTCGCCGCCCGATAAGGAAGGGGCAGCCCGGTCCAAGGTTAGATAATGTAGGCCAACGTTGAGCAAGAAGCCGAGCCGCTCACGGACCTCTTTCAGCACCTCACCGGCCACCTGAAGACAATAGTCGTCGAGTTGCGTGCTGTTGGCAATGATGGCGGCGATATTGGCTTGGTCTAGTTGACCATACCAACGGTCAGTTTCACCACTCAGCATACAGGCCCAGGCATAGGCCTGATCGACCGTCAGCGCACATAGGGCGTTGATCGCGAGCGTGCCGACTGTGACAGCCAGCGACTCGGGCCGCAGCTTGGCTCCCTGGCAGGCAGGGCAGGGCTGCTCGCTCATGTAGGCCTGATAGTATTCCTGCATACCATCCGAGTCGGTCTGATGGAAGCGGCGGGTAATCTCGTTGGCCAAGCCTTCCCAGGGGCGCGAGTAATCGCCACTGCCGTGCTCACTCTGCCAACTAAAGCGAATTTTTTCTTTGCCGGAGCCAAAGATGATGGCGTGGCGCGCACGCTCACTCATAGCGGACCAAGGCGTATCAAGGTCGAAGCCATAGTGGCGACCGATTTGCGCGAGGGAACGGTAACCCCACGAGTCGCGTTTTTTGCGAAGCTCGCCCCAATAGACGACCGCACCCTGATGCAAGGTTAGGTCAGGATTGGGCACCAGCAGTTCGGGATCGAGTTCCAGGCGCGTCCCCAGACCGGCACAGGTTGGGCAAGCACCCTGCGGAGCGTTGAATGAAAACATGGCGGGGGTTAGCTCCATAAAGGAGATACCACAACTCACACAGGCATATTCTTCACTCATTAACCACTCGTGGGCGGCCTGCTCACCTTGCGCAGCAACGCTGACCATGACGGTTCCTTCGCTGACGCGCAACGCCGTTTCGATGGCGTCGGTCAGGCGCATGCGAAAGTCGGCATTGGGCTCGTCGGTGGTTTGCCAGGGGGTGCTGGGATCATAGGTAGCCTTGGTTTCGGCCAACCCCACAAGGCCGTCCAAGCTATCATCTCCGCTAGCCTTGCCAGGGAGGTCCGCGCTGCTGGCGGCACCCGGCATCTGCAAGCGATCAACGACGACCTCGATCGAGTGCTTGACTTTTTTGTTGAGCTTGATGTCGTCTTGTAGGTCGCGCACTTCGCCATCGACACGCACACGGCTAAAGCCCTCGGCTTTGGCTTCGGCAAAAATATCTTTATATTCACCCTTGCGTGTTGAAACGACGGGTGCTAAGACCATGAAGCGCGTGGCAGGCGGCAATTGTTGGACTTGGCCGACCATCTGCTCGGCGGTTTGGGCGCCGATCTCACGGCCACATTGGTGACAATGCGGTACACCAATGCGAGCAAACAAGACACGCAGATAGTCATAGATTTCAGTGACGGTGCCGACGGTGGAGCGCGGATTCTTGGAGGCCGATTTTTGCTCGATAGCAATCGCGGGTGAGAGACCACCAATAAAATCGACTTTCGGCTTCTCTAGCTGACCAAGGAACTGGCGCGCATAGGACGAAAGCGACTCGACGTAGCGACGCTGACCTTCAGCAAACAGCGTATCAAAGGCGAGGGAGGACTTGCCCGAACCGGAGACACCCGTCAGGACAACTAACTGGTCACGCGGGATTTCAAGATCAATGTTTTTGAGATTGTGCTCGCGGGCACCCTTGATGACAATACTGTTTCTAGCCATGTTGCCTCATTAAAGCGGGCATATGGCAACGTCGCAGGCCCGCTGAATCAGAAGGACACTTGTATGCCCCAGGACAAGGACCGCGCCGCCACTCGGATAGCAAAACGAGCGAAGGCGCGAACACGTGTGCGAGTATTATACCAGCTTTGAAGCTATCTTCGTGCTGTTAACGGGGTATGTCATCGATTTGTTATCCCACATTTACATGTACCGCCCCGCTATGAGTATAGCAAGAGGTTGTGACAGGTACCGCCACAATCGAGGGCTAGCTCCGGAGTAAGCGCACGAATGTTGCCACCTAACATTCCTCCTCAAAATTGCTGCATCTATTGCCGCTGGCATGACGTATGTCTTGTTCAAGAGTGCGGCTACCGCATTCATGGTCAAGTCGTACACAACGTAGGTAAACCGTTCGCGGCACCAAATGTACGACGCAATCGAAAGGAACCGGGAGCATGGAAGAGACCGAACAGCGGATCTTACGGGTGGCACAGCCCCCAGTGTCACGCCGGAATGCGCTTAGAGGCGTTGGTGCCGCACTGGCAGCCCTGAGCATCACTGCCCTTAACCCCCTCGTTGAAGGCCGCGCGTTTGCGGCGACTACTCTCGCAGGCCTGACCGACCTTGACATCCTCAACTTCGCGTTGACGCTCGAGCACCTCGAAGCCAACTTCTACATCATGGCAGTCGCGGGTGGCAACCTGTCCGGCCAGACGCTCTCCGTCCTGACGTCGATCCGCGATCATGAAACTGCCCACGTTGCTACGCTAACCAAGGTCATCTCTTCATTAGGCGGCACGCCAGTCGCAAAGCGGGCCAAGTACAACTTCGGTGACATGAGCAGCCAGGCTGCTATCCTGAAAACCGCCGAAACATTGGAAGGCACCGGTGTCGGCGCGTATACCGGGGCCGCACCGTTGATTAGTAATAAGACTGCAATACTACCCGCAGCGGCGAGCATCGAGCAGGTCGAATCACGGCACTACGCGGCAATTCGTTTCCTGCGCGGCGAGAATCCAGTACCGGCTGCCTTCGGACCATCCCTGACCGTGGCCGAGGTTACTGCTGCCGTCACGCCTATTTTGGGCTAGAGCGTGTGAGCTTTGCTCATGCCACACAATGAGGAGTTTGTTTTCATGCTAGACAAAGACATAGTAAGCAGCCTGCGAACCTTTGCGACCTCGCGTCGCCATTTCTTACAGGCGACGACCATCGCCGGCACACTTGTAGCCACGACAACGCTTGCTCCAAGCTCGATTGCGGGCATTGCCTTGGCGGAATCGGCGGCAGTGAGCAGTGGTGACCTTGGTATCCTTAACTTTGCGCTGACGCTCGAGCATTTCGAGAACGCGCTATATCGCGCCTTGCTGGCCAGTGGTTTACTGTCGGGCCAGGCGCTGTCGTTTGCGCGGACGTTCGGTGCACACGAGAGCACGCACGTGACGGCGTTGACGCAGACGATTATGAAGCTGGGTGGCACTCCCGTGCAAGAGCAGGCGGCCTACAACTTTCCCAAGGTGACGACGCAGGCACAGGTGATCGCTGCACTAAGCACCGTTGAGGATGTGGGTGCATCGGCGTATCTGGGAGCAGCACCGCTGGTCCAGGATGCAGGGCTACTGACAGTGGCCGTCGAAATCCATTCGGTCGAAGCCGAACATGCGACCGGCTGGCGCTTCTTGAACGGTCAAGATCCAGTGCCATTCGCCTTCGCACCACCGCGAACCAAGCAGGAAGTCTTGGATGTCGTCACACCGTTCCTGACGGTACCTAGCTCTTCGATGCCAGCCACCATGCCGAACACCGGTTTATCTACCAATGGTGGACTGAAGGTCATCGGCGCGGTCGGGGGCATTGCTGCAGTAGCGGCAGGTGCGGCTTTGCTACGTGGTCAACGGAGTGGAGTAGCCGAGCAAGAGTAGTTATTCAGCCATTTTGTGCACAGGTAATAAAGGAGGGGGAGCGGCAAGCCGCTCCCCCTCCTTTTTGAACATCCTATCTGTTGGCTGTGGGGTGCTGTCTAAGCATCCACCTTTATATCCAGGTACAGCTCGCGTAATTGCTTTTCGGTAGCAGGTGAGGGTGAGTGCATCATTAGGTCCTCGGCGCGTTGCGTCTTGGGGAAGGCGATGACCTCGCGGATGTTGTCTTCGTCGCAGAAGAGGGCCAGGATGCGGTCGATGCCCGGGGCGATGCCGGCGTGGGGGGGAGCACCATATTCAAAGGCTTCCAACATATGGCCGAAGCGGCGCTGGATTTCTTCGGGCGTGTAGGGCAGGCGGTCGAAGATGCGCTGCTGGATGGCACGCTCGTGAATACGGACCGAGCCCGAAGCCAACTCGTAGCCGTTGCAGACGAGGTCGTAGGCGGCAGCCCGCACGCCTTCCAGGTCGTTGCGATTCAGCTTTTCCACGTCTGCGGGGTTCACCATACAGAAGGGATGATGTTGGGCGTCCCACACACCGGTCTCATGATTCAGCTCAAACATGGGGAAATCCACGACCCACGCAAAGGCCAGCAGATCGGGATCGGCCAGGTTAAGCCGCCGGGCAAACTCGCGGCGCAGCTTATCTAGGCCGCCGGCGACGGCATCTTTGTTGTCGGCGACGAAGACTAGAAGATCGCCCGGCTCACCAGCAAGTTTCTCGACCAGTGCTGCGATTTGTTCGGGTGTGAAAAATTTGGCGATTGAACCTTTGACGCCCGCAGCCTCGACCGATAACGTTGCAGCAGCTTTGGCACCACCAGTGCGTGCTACTTCGCTCAGCTCGTCTAGCTGCTTGCGGGTATAGTTGCCACAGCCAGGAACACGGATGGCCTTCACCTGGCCCCCATGCGATAGCACTTGGGTAAAGACAACGAACTGCGACTCGCCCACAATCTCGCTGACATTGACCAGCTCTAGCCCGTAGCGAAGATCGGGTTTGTCCGAGCCGAAACGTTCCATTGCTTCGTAGTAGGTCAGGCGGGGAAAGGGCGACAGCACACGTTTCTGCGGGACGACGGCAGCAACCAACTCGTTCATGAGAGGCTCGACCAGTTGCAAAACGTCTTCTTGCTCGACAAAGCTCATTTCGATGTCGAGCTGGGTAAACTCAGGCTGGCGGTCTGCGCGCAGGTCTTCGTCGCGCATGCAGCGGGCGATCTGGAAATACTTGTCGAAGCCAGCGACCATTAGCAGTTGTTTAAGCTGCTGCGGCGATTGGGGCAGCGCGTAAAACTCGCCGGGATGAAGGCGTGATGGCACGAGGTAGTCACGTGCCCCCTCGGGCGTTGAGGCCATTAACATGGGCGTTTCGATCTCTAGAAAGCCGCGTGCGCTCATCCAGTCGCGAATAAACTTGATGGTTTGATGGCGCAGGATGATATTACGCTGCATGCGTGCTCGGCGCAGATCGAGGTAGCGGTATTTCAGCCGCAATGCTTCGTCCTCGTTGCCTTCTTTGGCGATATAGAGCGGGGGCTGCTTGGATGGATTCAAAATTTCGGCTTGTTGCGCCACCACTTCGATATCACCGGTAGAGAGATTGGGATTACGCCCTTCCGCAGGGCGCACCCGCACCGTTCCTATGATTTTGAGCACGTATTCACTGCGCGCTTCGGCCAGCACCGCGTGGGCTTCTGGCGACGTCGTCGAGTCAACCACGACCTGAGTTATGCCATAGCGGTCGCGTAGATCAATAAAGATTAATGTGCCGAAATCGCGTCGCCGGTTGAGCCAGCCCGTGAGGGTCACTTGCTCACCGGCATTGAGGGGACGCAACTCGCCACAGGTATGCGTACGTAACATGTAAAACTCCAATAGGTTGCTACGGTCTATTATACTTGATTGAGATGGTTGGCCCGGATTGGCCGATACGGTTCAAGGTGGCTTGCATGAACTCTGAACTACGTCCGCATCGTAGCATCCTGACGGTCCCAGGCTCGAGCCCGCGCTTTATTGCGAAAGCCGTCGGCAGCAGCGCCGACGTGATCTTGCTTGACCTCGAAGACTCGGTCGCAGTTAATCAACGCGAGGCGGCACGACAGGGCATCGTCAAGGCACTGCATGAACTTGCCTGGGGCACAAAAGTGTGCACCGTGCGCGTTAGCGCGCCGAGTACGCCCTGGTTTTACCGCGATCTGATCGCTGTAGTCGAAGGAGCAGGTGAATATATTGACGCCATCGTCTTGCCGAAGGTCACGTGTGCCGGGGATGTGTATATGCTCGACACGCTGCTGACACAGATTGAGATGCTGATGCAGCTACCGCAGCGCATCGCGATTGAGGTGCAGATCGAAACAGCGCTGGCGATGCGCGATGTCGATGCGATTGCTCAAGCGAGCCGGCGACTTAGCTCGCTGGTCTTCGGGCCAGGTGATTTCGCAGCTGCTATGGGCATGCCGCTGTTGAGCATTGGGGCGGCTGGAGGGCAGTATCCAGGTCATATCTGGCAGGCACATTTGAGCCGGATGCTGTTGGCCGCACGCGCCGCAGGCGTGCTGGCGATTGATGGGCCATATGGGATATTGGGCGATGCGGAAGGGCTGCGCCTGAGCGCCGGTGCCAGCAGGATGCTGGGCTATGAGGGTAAATGGGCGATTCATCCCGCGCAGATCGAGCCGATCAACGAGATTTTTAGTCCGAGTGCAGCAGAGATTGATCACGCAACACAGATCATAGCGGATTACGAAGCTGCGTCGGCAGCGGGAAGCGGGGCAACGCGAAGCGGCGGGGAAATGCTTGATGCGGCATCGGTGGCGATGGCCCGGCGCTTGTTGAGCCGGCGTGTTGACCAACTGGTGCCACCCACCTCATAAGGCAAATGAGCCATGTGAGGTGGGTGTAGGAGCAGCTTATTTCGAGTTTTTGACTTGGCGGCGGCGCTCGTTGGTATCTAGCAGTTTTTTGCGTAACCGCAGATTCTTGGGCGTTACCTCGACTAGTTCATCATCCGCGATATATTCGATGCAGTCATCCAACGAGAGAGTACGCGGCGTATCGAGCCGGATGGCCTCTTCTGCATTCGATGACCGAATGTTATTGAGCTGCTTCTTGCGCGCGACGTTGACTTCTAGGTCCTCTTCACGAATGTGCTGGCCGACGATCATGCCTTCGTACACTTCGGTCCCCGGGACGATGAAGAGTTGGCCACGCTCCTGAGCATTGTTCAGGCCAAACGCGGTCGCAGTGCCCTGCTCCCAGGCCAGCAGCGAGCCGGAAATGCGGGTCTGTAAATGACCGGCGTAGGGACCATAGCCATTGAACAGTGCGTTCATGACACCCGTGCCACGCGTGGCAGTCAGGAAGTGCTGGCGAAAGCCGAGGAGGCCACGGGTGGGCACATGGTAGACAATGTGCACCGAGCCATCGTCGCGAAATTTCATGTCGCGCATCTGGCCCTTGCGCTGGCCCATCATCTCAACCACGGTACCCTGAAAAGCCTCGGGCACTTCGATATCGACAAGTTCATAGGGCTCTTGGCGGCCATCCGGGCCGTCGCGGAAGATGACTTCCGGCTTGGCGACCTGGAATTCGTAGCCTTCGCGACGCATATTCTCGATCAAAATTGCTAGGTGTAACTCACCGCGGCCCGACACGAGTAAAGTATCGGCCGAAGCGGTATCCTCAACCCGCAGGGCCACGTCGCGCTCGATCTCCTGGTAGAGCCGTTCGCGGACCTTACGCGAGGTTACAAAGGTTCCTTCACGGCCACCAAAAGGCGAATTATTGATACTAAAGGCCATGCGGACGGTCGGCTCTTCGACGCGAATGGGCGCTAACTGCTCGGGGTTTAGAGCATCGGCTAACGTTTCACCAATGCCGGCGTCGTTGATGCCGGTGATCGCCACGATATCGCCGGCCACAGCCTCATCGACTTCGTAACGCTCTAGACCACGATAGCGAAACACTTGATTGATCTTAGCGGGATGCTGGCCGCCAGCCTGGTCGATGCGCACAATCGTTTGCGCTTTGCGAAAGGTGCCACGGTGAATACGACCAATGGCGAACTTACCTTTGTATTCATCGAAGCCCATCGTCGTGATCACCATCTGGGCCGGACCTTCGATGTCAACATCGGGGGCCGGCAGCGAACGAAGGATCTCTTCGAACAGGGGCTCCAAGGAGTCGGTCATTTCGTGGGGATGTAGGCCGGCGATACCCTTGGTCGCCGAGGTATACACCACACTAAACTCACTCTGCTTGTCCGACGCGCCTAGATCGATAAAGAGATCGAAGGTTGCATTGACGACGTGGTTCGCGCGGGCATTCGCCCGATCAATCTTGTTGACGACCACAATCGCCTTATGGCCCTGCTCTAACGCCTGGCGCAGCACAAATTTGGTTTGTGGCATCGGACCGTCGACAGCGTCGACGAGCAGCAGTACGCCGTCGACCATATTCATGACCCGCTCAACCTCGCCACCGAAGTCGGCATGGCCGGGCGTATCAACAATATTGATGCGGGTATCGCCATACGTGACGGCCGTGACCTTGGATAGAATCGTGATGCCCCGTTCGCGTTCGAGTGCATTCGAGTCCATCATCCGCTCGGTGACTTGCTGGTTATCGCGGAAAATATGACTTTGCTTGAGCATCGCATCGACCAGCGTCGTTTTACCGTGGTCAACGTGCGCGATGATTGCAATATTGCGTACTTCGTTTCGTTGCATGATCTCACTAATGGCGGCTGCACGCTCTCAGGCACATGCCTGCCGCCTGCAACCAAATTAACACACAAAATCCCCGGCACCGGCCGAGGTATTTCAACAGCAGCTATAGGTGTAGTATACCACAGCCGTAGCAGGCTAGGTCGGCAACTGTACACCCCCCTCAGTGATCGTGACGAGGCCATCTTCGGCCAGTCCCGCAACGATCCCTTTAAGCCAATCAAGGTCCGCAAGCGTCCACTCCGGCTTGACCTGCGGCCCCAGTTCAGCATAGTGTAAGGTCATGCCCGGCAGCAGGGGGCGTAGTGCGGCGATAACGCGCCCGCGAAAAAAGCGATTCGAGGTATGAAACGGGGCAGGGCGCTCGGCTATGGCACGCGGTAGGCGCACGGGCTGGGGCACAAGCACTAATTGCTCATCAGCGGTGCGCCACGCTTGATACGCACGACATTCAGTACGCAGCGGACATTGTTGGCAGCGTGGTCGCGCGGCCGTACACACGAGGGCACCCAACTCCATGATCGCTTGATTCCAACTCCAGCCCTCGCCGGGTGGAAGCACAAGCGCAGCAATGGCGAGTAACTCGCGCTCAGACGGCGACGGCTCTTGATCATCCGGGCCAGCAAAGACGCGGCGCACCACGCGCCGGATATTCGTATCCATAAATACGACATCTTGCTCGAAGGCGAAGCAGGCAACCGCTCCGGCCGTGTAGGGGCCGATACCGGGCAGGGTCTGTAATGCATCAGGCGTGTGAGGAAATATGCCGCCATGCTCATGTAGGACGGCCTGCGCGGTACGCTGGAGATTAAGGGCGCGCCGGTTATAGCCCAGCCCGGCCCACGCACGGATCACATCGCCGGGTGTCGCGGCGGCTAACGCCTCTAGGGTTGGAAATTGTTCTAAGAAGGCAGCATACTTCGGCTTAACCCGATCTACCTGGGTTTGCTGGAGCATGATCTCAGAAACAAGCACATGATAGGGATTGCGGGTATTGCGCCAGGGCAGATTGCGCCCATTGGTCTGGAACCAAGCAAGCAGCGCATGCCGGAGCGGCTGTAAATGAGGATGTATAACCATAAACTTCTAGTGATCCTGAATCAGCACCATAGTGAGCGGCGGTTGTTGTGGTAGCTCCACTCGCAAGGTGAGCTGGTGTGGTTGGGGGATCGGCAGGGTCATATCCAGGGGCACACGCTGACCGGGCGCGACCATCGTGCTGCCGCCACCGGAGGCGGCATACTGCGTGCCCTGCTCATCGGTAAAGTGAAAGGCGCTTAGTGAGATGGGCAACGCAGCCGCGCTGACATTCTTGATTTCGCCGCTGATATGCAAGCCCTGTCCGGAGGGTGCTAGCCCGGTGATCGTTACTTGAATCGCTGCGTTTTGGGCAACCGGCGTGAGCGCAGCGGCAGCTTGACCACCGGCCAAGCGTGCTAAAGCGGTACGTGCCAAACCAGCGATGCTGGGCGGGAGCGGCGGCAGGTTTATGCCGGTCGTTGAGGCGCTCGGCGGCGCGGCGGCAAAATGTTCGGACAAGGGACGAGCGGTTGACCGGTTGCGGTAGGCCTGGACCAACAAGAGCACCACGATAAATGCTATGACGCCCATAACCCAAGAAGGACCTTGCGACCGCTTGCCGTATACTCGCATTGTTATGTTATCTCACTTTTACGCGCGCTTGACAATCTAAGGCTCCTACGTGTAAACTGCGCACAATCTCGCTTGCCGCATCAATGATGGATGTGCTGAAATCACGGTTGTTCGGCATGGTCCCAAGCAGAGCCCCGTCCGTTCGATTACTCATAGCCAACTAAGAGGAGGACTTATCAAGGATTGATACAAACTTCGTGTCGGATCACCGTCGGCAGATCTCGTTTGTTCCATACCCTTAGGAGTGCGACTCAATGAAACGTGTACCCACCTATTTTCTAAGCATGGTACTTGCCACGGCTACGTTGGCCGCGTGTGGCACACCAACCGGTACCAGCACTACGACACAGAATACCACGGTCGCCGGTAGCGTAGCGACAACATCAGCCGGTGGCGCAGCGACCATGGCCGCCACGAGCGCCGCGGATACCACCGTCGCCGCCAGTAGCGGTGGCTCTGGGACGACGATCAGAGTTTATTCAAGCTTACCGCGTCAGGGCCAATCCAAGAGCCAAACGGACTCCGTGGTCAATGCGATCAAGATGCGCTTTGCAGAAGACAAGAACCAGGTCTGCGGCGGCAAGTTCACGATCGATTATGTTGATCTGGACGATGCGACGGCTGCGAAAGGCTCCTGGGACGAGGCCGCAGAGACGGGCAACGCCAATAAGGCGGTGAGTGATCCGGTCGGGATGGTTTATATTGGCACCTTTAACTCCGGCGCAGCCAAGCTGTCGATTCCGGTCCTTAATAACGCCAACATGGTGATGATTAGCCCCGCCAACACCTATGTCGGGCTCACGAAGCCCCTGGCCGCCGGCGAGCCGGACAAGTATTATCCCAACGGTAAGCGCAACTACACCCGCGTTGTGACCAACGATGCCGTGCAGGGGCTAGCAGATGCCGCCTGGGCAGCAAAACTGGGCATCAAAAAAGTTTACATTCTTGACGACCAGCAGGCCTACGGCCAGGGCGTCGCCGGCTTGTTCGAGAAGAACGCCAAGACGATGGGCATCACGGTGCTGGGGCATGAAGGCATCCAGGCCAAAGAGCAGAATTACACCTCCCTGATGACCAAGATTAAAGACCTCAGCCCAGACATGGTGTATTTCGGCGGCATCGTCGACAACAATGCAGGTCAGGTACTCAAAGACATGCGAGCT
Source organism: Chloroflexales bacterium (assembly GCA_038223355.1). GTDB lineage: Bacteria > Chloroflexota > Chloroflexia > Chloroflexales > Kallotenuaceae > JACDGP01. Next base: position 7,525 of record JBBRHB010000011.1, on the reverse strand, counting down.
GTCGGCATGACGCCCGACAAAGTCAAGTTCATGGGGCCGGACGGCATCCAGACCGACCCGTTCATCACGGCAGCCGGTAAGGACATTGCCGAAGGAACCTATGGAACCGTCGCCGGTCTCCCGCTGAGCAAGCTCGGACCCAAGGGACAGGCATTCCTGAAGGCCTACAAAGACAAATACGGTGCTGACCCGCAGTCTTACGGTCCCTTCGGCTACGAAGCGGCCGGTGTTACGCTGGCGGCGCTTAACCAGGTCTGCAAAGCGGATCGCGCAGCGATCCGGGATGCCGTCTTCGCGACAAAAGACTATGATGGTATCCTCGGCAAGTGGAGCTTCGACAAGGACGGCGATACGACCCTGCAGACTATTCAGGGCTACATCGTCAAAAATGGCAAGTGGGAAGAAGCCAACTTCTTCAACAACGGACAGTGGGAAAAATAAGCTCGCTGTTTAGCTAAGGCACGGTGCAGTGGGGAGGTAGGTGACCTCCCCACATCGCTATTCGAACCGGAAGGAAGCGCCATGGCCCAAACCGTTGCAACGCCAGTTGTACCTATCGCCCGTCGACGAAACTGGAGCTCACTCATCGTCGGATTGCTCCTCCTCCTGGTCTTTAGCCCACTGATTGTCAGCATCGCCACCAAAATCGTTCACAACCCGCTCCTGCTCCTTGGACAACTGAAAGTCGGGCTGGTCAACGGTGCCATTATCGCTATTATTGCGCTCGGCTATACGTTGGTGTATGGCATTATCGAGCTCATTAACTTCGCCCACGGCGATGTCTACATGCTGGGCGCCTTCACCACGTTGATCCTGTTGAGTCTGCTTAACATCGGCACCACAACCCCCTGGATTATTCGGGGCCCCGTGCTGTTGCTGATTCTTGCGATTGTGATGGCTGTGTGTGGTGGCATTAACGTTGGCATCGAACGCTTTGCCTACCGCCGGCTACGTAATGCACCACGGCTCGCACCCTTGATTTCAGCGATCGGCGTCTCGTTTGTGCTGCAGAACGTCGGCCTCGTTTTAGGTGGGGTCCCGGTCTTTGAAGGCGATTACTGGGCCTTAGTCGCGCTCGTCGCACCGGTGGTCGTTATCGCCTTGGCCATGGTGCTCGCGCGGCGCTTTGCTGCAGGCGCAGAGCGCAAAATGCCGGGCTGGGGGTGGCTGATCTTGATCGTAGTGGCCGCAAGCCTGGCCGTCGCCGGTTTTAACCTGGTCCACCACGGTTTGCAAAGTGCCGTACCGCTCACGCTTGGCGATAATGTGATGGGTGAAACCGCGCCGGGCCCTAAGAACGTGCCGGAAGTTATCGCGAGCGTATCCGCCAAACCGCTGCTCGAAACGCCCTTCCGTCTGACATGGAAGGATCTCATGGTGCTGGTGATGTGCGGCATTCTGATGAGTTCGCTGTATTTGTTCGTTCAACGGACAAAGGTCGGCAAGGCAATGCGGGCGACGGCACAGGATCGCGACGCCGCACGGTTGATGGGTATTAATGTCGACGCGACAATCGCGTTAGCCTTCTTGCTGGGTGGCGCGTTGGGTGGTGCTGCAGGCATGATCGTGGGCATGTATAGTAATAGTGCGGTCTTTGTGATGGGCTTCACCGCCGGCTTGCGCGCCTTTACTTCGGCGGTCCTCGGTGGGATCGGCAACATTGCCGGATCGATGCTTGGTGGCTTATTGATCGGGTTGATCTCGGCCCTAAGTGATCAATATATTGAGACGCGCTGGACCAACGCCGTAGTCTTCGGCATCCTGGTGATCATCCTCGTCTTCCGGCCATCTGGGCTACTCGGTGAAGATGTCGGGCAGAAAGCCTGAGAGGAAACTGTATGTCAAGAGCGATCAACATCGGGGTGTGGACCGGAGTATTTGGCCTGTTCATTATCGTTTTGTTTGGCGGCCAATCGGTGTTGGCAGCCGGCTTGATCTGCGGTCTGCTAACAGGACTGCTCGGGGGCGCACGGACCGAGGGCGAAACGATGCAGGCAGGCGTGCGGGATGGGCTTATCGCCGCCGCGGTCGCAGGCGTTATATTGATCGTATCAAACGTCCTCCGCAACATCATCATTACCCCACTTGTCGGTCAGAATGTGCCATCGACCGCCGAAGTATTGAGCTTTGGCATTGCGGGCGCAGCTATCACGATGGTGCTTGGTGCAGCACTTGGTGCAGCCCATTTTCTACCCGGACGGCGCAGCAGCTATGCGACCTGGGGCATTTTGGGGCTGGTTATTTTGATCTATCCCTTCCTCGACTATAGTATTCAGCTTGGCTGGCTGGGAATCGTGATCACCGGCTTGATCTTTATTCTGCTCGCGCTCGGGCTGAATATCGTCGTCGGCTATGCGGGGTTGCTTGACTTGGGCTATGCGGCCTTTTTCGCAATTGGCGCGTATACCGCCGCCTTTTTAAGCTCAAGCTATATTGGCGACCAGCTCAACTTTGCCAATCCCCGCGTCAGCTTCTGGCTGGTGATTTTTATTGCAGCGGCGATGGCCGGCCTATTTGGGCTGATCCTGGGTGCGCCGACGTTGCCGCTGCGCGGTGATTATCTAGCAATTGTGACGCTGGGCTTTGGCGAAATCGTGCCGATTGTCTTCCGCAATCTCGATACCTTTGGGATCACCATCTTCGGCCATGAGTTCATCAAAACCTTTAACCTCACCGGTGGTGAGTTAGGCATTAGCCCAATCGATCCGCCGAAGCTGCCGGGGCTTGACTTTGCCAATCGTTCGGACCAGCGACCATGGTATTTTCTGTTGGTGCTGATCATTCTATTCTCGATCTTTTTGATCAACCGGCTGCGGCGCTCGCGGTTAGGGCGCGCCTGGATGGCAATGCGCGAGGATGAGCTTGCGGCCTCAAGTATGGGCATTAATATCGTGCGCACCAAGCTACTCGCCTTCGCCATGGGCGCGAGTTTCTCGGGCTTCGGCGGTGCATACTTTGGCGCGTTCGTGGGCGGTGCGTTCCCCAGTGCCTTCGATTTTTCAGTCTCCGTGATTGTGCTGTGCATGGTAATCCTCGGTGGCTTAGGCAATATCCCCGGTGTGATCGTCGGTGGATTGATTATCGAGTTGAGTGACCGGCTCTTCTTGCCACAGATCACGTTGCTGTTACAATCGATTGCCCAGCACAATGCCAACAATCCCAGCCTATCAGGCTTGCAGCGCTTCGACCCGACGCTGTACCGGACAGGTTTGTTTGGCTTGGTACTAGTGCTGATGATGCAGCTGCGACCGGAAGGATTGCTACCAAACGCGCGCCGTAAATTGGAATTGCACGCCGCTCAGGACTCGCCGGCGGAAGCGGCTCAGGGCCGGACTGATCTGTATGACGTCGAGGCTGAGGCTGCCGGAAGCTAGCGCGGGTCAACCGCTGCTTTTAATAGAGGGGATGCGCGTGGCAACGAATATTCTTGAGGCACAGGGGATCGTCAAGCAATTCGGCGGTTTGACGGCCGTCAATAACGTCGACTTCGTCATCCCCAAAGGTACCATTTGTAGCTTAATCGGCCCGAACGGGGCCGGTAAAACGACCTTCTTTAATATGATCACCGGCTTGTACGTGCCAACCAGCGGCTCAATGATCTTTGACGGCCAGAGCATCGTTGGACTTAAGCCGGATCAGGTGACGGCACGCGGCGTTGGTCGGACCTTTCAGAATATCCGGCTGTTTGCTAATATGACTGCCCTAGAAAATGTGCTAGTCGGCCAGCATACGCGGCTCAAGGCCAACTTACTCGGCATTCTGTTGCAGACACGTGGGGTCAAGGCCGAAGAAGAGCGGGCGCGCCAGCGAGCGCTTGAGCTGTTGGAGTTCGTGGGACTGGCCCGGCAACGCATGGATGAGATGAGCAAGAATTTGCCTTACGGCGACCAGCGGCGGCTGGAAATTGCGCGAGCGCTGGCTACGAATCCGAAGCTGCTACTGCTTGACGAGCCAACAGCCGGTATGAATCCCCAGGAGACAGATGCGCTGACGCGACTGATGCGCCAGATCCGCGACGAACTCGGTATTACCGTACTGCTCATCGAGCACGATATGAAGGTCGTTATGGGCATCTCGGAAAAGGTCACGGTGCTCGATCACGGTGGCAAGATTGCCGAAGGGCTGCCCGAGGACGTCCGGGCGAATGAGCAAGTGGTCGAAGCCTATCTTGGTAAGGGGGCAGCCGCGCAGGGCAAAGGCGGCGGCGGGGTACGCAAGGCAGTCGTCCAAAGCGCTGAGGGTACATAAAGATGGCACTGTTAGAGCTCACGAACGTTCATAGTTACTACGGCAACATTCACGCTCTCAAGGGCATTTCGCTGACCGTGGACAAGGGCGAGATTGTCACCTTAATTGGGTCAAACGGTGCCGGTAAATCAACGACGCTGCGCACGATCTCGGGCATCCTGCCACCCCGTGTTGGTCAGATCACATTGGCTGGCGCGCGGATCGATCAAGTTCCGGCACACAAGATCGTTGAACTGGGAGTATTGCAGTCGCCGGAGGGACGTCGTATTTTTCCGCGACTGACAGTGCGCGAAAACTTAGAGATGGGGGCCTTTACCCGTAAGGATAAAGCCGGGATCGCCGACGATGTGGAGCGCGTCTTTGGGCTGTTTCCACGGCTGCGGGAGCGCACCGTCCAGAAAGGCGGTACGCTTTCGGGCGGTGAACAGCAGATGCTGGCGATCGGGCGCGCCCTGATGGGGCGGCCGACGGTGTTGTTGCTGGATGAGCCGTCGATGGGTCTGGCACCGGTGCTAGTTGAGCAGATTTTCAGCATTATCAAGGATATTAATGCCACCGGCACAACGATTCTGCTGGTCGAGCAAAATGCGTTGATGGCACTGTCAATCGCGCATCGCGGCTATGTGCTCCAAACCGGGGAGATCGTGCTGCAGGATACCGCCAGCAACCTCCAAAGCAACGAAATGGTCCAGAAGGCATACCTAGGGATTGAGTAGATCTTCCTTGAATCACGGGGCTTGGGTCGTAAAGCTCCAACTCTTTTGCTCAAGTTGGCCGTTTTGCTTGACCTGCATTTTAAGTGTATAGGTGGTACCTAAAGCCAACGGCGTAGTTGGGGCGACAGCATACACGTTGAAATAGCTGGTCGGGACACCGCTAATGGCTAGTAATGGAACACTCGCGCCGTGTGGATCGCGTAGGCTCGCGCTCACGGGCACAATGATCGGATCGAACGGATAGAACTGCCAGGAGAAGACGCGCGTCGTGACGCCCTGCTGGTTAACACCGGGATACACCACGTCCTTGATCGAGGATGGACTACCGAGGCCGCTCAGGACATTGAGGGCAGCGCCACAACTGGCATTGGAGCAATCCATACCGAAGCCGGTCGTGTTGAACTCAGGTCGCAACATGCCAAAACGGTGCATAACGCTTTCCATCCACGCGTCGATCGCCTGGGTCTGGTTATAGCCGGGTGAGCCGGCAAAAAGGTTGCTTTGCTGAGCAGCGACATTACCCTGGGGTGTTGCCCCTGGCTTGGTCATATCTTCGTTATGGACGAGAGGTAAGTTAGGATTGACGAGCATGTAGTTGACATGTGCGTCGTCGCCGCTAGTCGCCGTTGGCATTTCGGTTACAGGCGGCAGGCCGGCGGCAGCCCGGTAGCTGTTCAAGCGCGGCAGCCAGGCGGTGGGGAGCGCGGGGGGAGCGGTAATCAATACAGGGAGATATGACAGGCTGGTCATGGCCGGTATTGATTGGGCCGTGCTGCGACGTGGCATGCCACCCAAAAGCATCAGCATCATAACAAGGACGCCAACGTGTAATCTCACAATTCGCATGACCCATCTTCCTTTTACAATCGCACATTGTGCGGGTGTATCGTGCAGCATGGCACACTCATCAATAGGTTATGTTATGTACCGAACACCGCCCGGAGCGCACATCTTAGTGTGCGCTCCAAGCAGTCCACATGCTATAGTGCGGTAGTCCCCTGATCTCTAGTCAATACTGCATCGAGCTGATATTCTGAGCGCTCACTCGCCCTCAGCCACTGTTGAAGCTGACGATGGAGCGCGATGACGCCGGTATCGAGCACGGACGGCGGCTCTTGCGGATGGGCTGTGGTCGTAATCACGGCCGTTACAAAGAGCCACCAGAGCAGCTGCTCAAAGCTTTCTTTGTTGAAGTAGCGCACCCCTTCGAAGGTATTGACACCTAACCAGTTCTGCACATCGTGGTCTTCAAGCAACTGCGTCAGGCGCTTGTGCTGAGCTTCTGGGGTCTCTAGATCTTTGAACCAGTACTGATGCGTGGTTAGCAGTTTGATCAGGATGACAGCCCGCTCCGAGGCCGTTGCGTCCACACCAATATTGCGTAGCGCATCGACCAAGATTGAGCCCAGGAGCCACTCATCGATCCATTGACGGCTTTGTAGCACCGGTTCGGCCGCCGTGCTAATCTGACCAAGCGCATAGACGTCCAGCCAACCAAAGAGAGCGCCCCACGTCAGGTGGTCGTCGTACAGCCGTGAGGTCAGGTACTTAACGGCAGCATCATCCTCGGTCGAGTCAGCGACATCGAGATGGTGTTGCAAGACGGGCAAGCACAACATGACCTCCAGCGCGTGGCACGCTTGCTGAGCGATGGAGGGTGCGTCACCCGTGAGGCCAGCCATGTGCTTGATGGCGTTTAACAGAAGGAGCATTTTTTTCTCGAATTCTGCAAGCACGGCCTCCGGTAGCGGGGCTTCTAAGTGCTTGAGCCGGTGGTCAAGCAGCCATTGCCACATACCGCCGTTTGCGAGTTCGCGGAAGGGCTGATGGATCGGCTGAAGCAGCAGTTCATGGAGTGATCGGTCAATGCTGGGCACACCCCGCCCGTTAAGATGGGCAGCCAGACGCGTGTATTGACCGGTCGTGTCCTCGACCTCCCGGAAATCAAGCCAGACCTGGTACTTAAAAGCTTCCAATTCGACATACAACCCTTTTTCATACAGCTCCTGGCTTGAGCGGAGGTACTCGAGACCGCTAATATGGTCACGAAACAGGGTCCAATGCGCAGCACCTGTGTGCAAGCCGAGGCCTGCACCCAAGTTTTTTTGCATCAGCATGCGCTCATCGCCTTGGCCTGTTTTGCGTAGGTAGGAGACCGAGTTACGCACCCAGCCGTGGGTGGTGTTGAAGGCATTGTGGTAGACCACCAGCGCACGCTCATCACCCACGCGGTTCGAGAAGGCGAAAACATTTTCGTCGACGCCGCCGGCAGTATTGAAGTCATAGAAGAGAAAATGCTCGACATCAGCGAACAAATAGCGCTTGTGCAGGAGCGGAAAAATCTCACGCTGGTGGCGCTCGATTAAGTACTGATCGGGCTGCTCGTCAAAATAGGCCCGGCGATATTCCATCCCATATATTTCGGTAAAACCCTCGATCTGCCCATGACCGAACATCGGCAAGCCCGGCATCGTAACCATCAGGATACACACGCCAAAATACTTGTCGTCCTTGCCGAACTGTTCGACGGCCGTCCGTTCGTCGGGATTGTTCTGAAAGTT
>JBBRHB010000010.1:0-20801 GCA_038223355.1 Chloroflexales bacterium | reverse complement strand
CGGTTCCAGGTCGGCAAACGAAGTCTAGATGGGGGTGAGAACGGGATTCGTTGGGGAAAGGATAGCCTTTCTCAGCTCACGAATCGGCGAATCTGGCGACTGGTTCGTTTCCATCCCGTTCTCTCCGACAAACTGCTAGGGTTCCTCGTGGGCAACCTCTTTGTCCAGCGGGCTATCCAAGCGCTTGGGTTTGGTCCAACTGCGATGTGGGGTGGCATCATTGGCTCGGCTGCGACCATACTCTACGTGTTTGCAGGCGGCCCAGTCCTTTTTGCCGTATCCGTGCTGGTTGTGACGGAGTTCATTATGACCTTTGGAGGAGGGCTCTACTCCGTCACGACTGGTAGCCTCATCCAAATGGTTACACCTGACCAATTACTCGGGCGGATGAACGCGAGTTTCACCTTCCTGTCAGGCGGCGTTGCTCCACTCGGAGCTGTCGTCGGGGGGGTCCTAGGCGAGGCAATCGGCCTGCGCCCACGCTCGTCGTGGGCGCAGTTGGCGGTGTCGCTGGCCTTCTTTGGGTCGTATTCTCTCCGCTAGGGACGTTACAAGAGCAACCGCAGCCTGTAGGACAGGATCTCGCACCACATGATTGAGAAGAAAGATCGAGGCGAAGACAAGTAGTCCTGCTAGGCGTTGTGTGAGGAATACACCGGCTATGAGGCAAAGCAAGCATCTGCACGTGGCACTCGCCGTTCCCTCCCTGTCGAGGATCACGTCGCGAACCTGGCTATGGAGCACTTGATGCAGCGAGTCAGCCAGTCCGCAGTCGACCACTCGTCTTCCCCGAAACCGCCTGAGGTTCCTCGGTCTGGTGCGTTTCTCTAGAGCCCTCGACATCACCATGATCCTATGCTACTGTGTGATTGGGTGAATTCACCTGCAATCGGAGCAACAACGTATGCAAGGTTCGTAGAGGCCGCTGTCCTAAGCCACTTGGGTTGATGGACAGCGGGATGGGCACCGACAAACGATTGCCCTCCCGTCAATCACTTGTATTGATGGGGCTACCTTGCTTATGCGTAAATCAGCATTGGTTGTGCCGGCATCGGTGGTCGGCTGTTTTTTCTTTTACCTGCCATATCGTGCTCCCACCGAAACTCTTGTCCTTATCGCATGCTGGATCATCTTTCCGCGGAGAGGAAAGGGTGGTCGTACGTGATGCGTGTGAGATTGACCGGACTTTGGCGTCACCCGGACTTCATGAAACTATGGGGCGGCGCAACTATTTCGCTCTTCGGTTCGCAGATTACGTTCATTGCGCTCACTCTTGTTGCTGCCGTCTCTCTGAAGGCAACACCATTCCAGATAGGTATGCTCGCGGCAGCACAGGGAGCCCCTTCACTTTTAGTAGGACTTGTAGCAGGTATATGGGTCGACCGCATGCGGCGACGTCCCATCTTAATCGTAACTGATCTTGGGCGGGCGGTGCTTTTAGCGTCGATCCCAATTGCTACACTGGTGGGTTTCCTCCGCATTGAACAACTATACGTCGTGATGTTCGGCGTGGGATCCCTCAATATTTTCGCGGCGATAGCATCGAATGCCTTTCTTGTCTCCGTGGTGCATCGTGAACAGCTTATGGAGGCGAATGGCAAGCTGGAAGTGAGTCAGTCGGTCGCATTGATTGCCGGGCCGGGTATTGGAGGCGTCCTTATACTACTGCTGTCAGCTCCGGTTGCCATTTTTGCCGACGTCCTCTCCTATCTCCTGTCCGCGCTCTGCTTCATACTCATCAACGTGGTGGAACCAGTTCCAGATGTACCGACGAAGCGAATTGGCATCAGCAGAGAGTTACGCGAAGGCCTACGTGTGGTGCTGGGGAACCCGCTTCTTCGAACAAGTACCGTGGCCGCGAGCATTTCGATCCTGTTCGACAGTCTGGCCTATGCTGCGTTCATTATCTATCTGACCCGTACGTTGGCACTTCGGCCAGCCCTGCTTGGCCTCGTCTTTGCGGCAGTCGGTCCCGGCTATCTGGTTGGTGCGGTGCTGGCCGGACGCATCGCGCAACGTGCAGGTGTAGGCCGGACGATCGCCTTAGCGCTGCTGCTAAGCTGTCTCACGAGCTTGATCGTTCCATTCATCAGTGGACCACCACTGCTTGTTGTGCCGCTGCTTATGGCTGAGCAATTTTTATTTACCGTGGCGTTTCCGCTTGCTAATATCAACCAAGTAAGCTTGCGCATGGCGATGACGCCTGACAAACTGCAGGGTCGCGTCAATGCTATTACGCTCTTTGTCGTCTGGGGAGCAGCACCATGCGGCGCACTCCTGGGCGGTTTCCTTGGTGAGTGGCTGGGGCTACGGCCCACACTGGTGGTCGGTGCCGCCGGCTGGCTGCTGGCGTTTCTGTGGGTCTGGTTTTCCCCATTGCGTCAAGTACGGCAGGTCCCTTCACACATTGAGCAATCAACGGTACTGGAATCATAACACTTGAGCTACGTACTTCCCCGGGCTCATCTGATCTCCCGCCACCATTAGTCAGTCGAGCCGACAAACCCGACGTGCCCCGTCGGTAACGCCGGGTTGAGCGCAGTCTCCACAATCGCCTGCGCAAACTCCGCGACTGTTGGCAATGCATTCGTTTGGCTGCGGCGCGCGGCGAGGATGCCTGGTTGTGTTCGTTCCAGTAATCTGGAGGTAATCGTGCCATCAATCACATCACGGAGTGAACACATCGGTGCCAAGTATACCTGACCTCAGCCCCACGAACCCATCCGTAGCTTGGTTGTGTCCTTCCCGACCGCTGGTCTATACTTGCTTTGCTGGCAAAGGATCGAACCTGGAGAATTCTTTTTAACATGGGAGAAGGGCAGATGCATGCTTGTATCTTCTGCGCGATTGTGGCAGGTGAGGCACCGGCGAGCGTCGTTTACCAGGATAATGTCTGCAGCGCGTTCCTGGACATTCAGCCAGTCAATCTCGGCCACCTGCTGGTCGTGCCGAATGTCCACGCCACCTACCTTGCTGACCTCCATGAAGATACGGGAGCGAATTTGTTCCGCGTCGCTCACCGTCTTGCGGGGAGCTTGCGTCGCAGTGGTCTCCCGTGTGAAGGGGTCAATCTCTTCCTAGCCGATGGCGAGGCAGCGATGCAGGAAGTGTTGCATGTGCATTTGCACGTGTTTCCGCGCTTCTCGGGCGATGGATTTGGGCTGACGTTCGGTTCAGACTACTCGAATAAACCTGAGCGTGCAGTCCTCGACTGTGCGGCCCATCAGATCAAAACGGCACTCGAAGCTCTGTCCATCAAGCTATGAGGCAAAGCAAGCATCTGCGCGTGGCACTCGCCGTTCCCTCCCTGTCTAATGATAGGGTCGCGAACCTAGCTGTAATCGAGGACTTGACAGAGCGAGCCAGCCAAGCCGCAGTCGACGTGATCGTCTTCCCTGAAACCACCTTGACCGGCTTCGTGCATTGTGAAGACCCCACGGTCGATCAGCGCCTCGCAGTCGCCCTCGCTGGGCCGGAAGTACATCGTCTGTCCGTCCTTGCTCAGTTGTGCATTCAGCACGTGAGTGGGAGGACGCGGAAGTGCCCAGATGGGCGAGCAAGCTTAAAGTTGCAAGCCGGTAGGGAACCTTGATGTTATGCTCGTATTATACGGCGAGGGCGTTGATGCAAGAAGAATACATACAGGCACTCCTATCACAAATTGAGACCGATGGCCGTATTAAAGCGGCATGGCTCGAGGGGAGCTTCGGTAGAGGCAATGCTGATCGTTATTCTGATCTCGATATCCATATGCTGCTTGATGAATCCGGTCTCCCCGATTTTACAGCCGGTATCGAAGCCTGGCTATCTACTATCCAGCCGTTAGTGTTATTCACCCTGCTCTTCAACGACCGCATGGTGAATGCTCTTACGCAGGATGGGTTGCGGCTGGATGTCTGGCTGCACTCGGGGAAATCGGTGTCCGTCGACTCGGCCAAAACACGGATCCTCTTTCAAACAGGCAATGCCGTTCAGTACGATCGTATGGCTGAGCCTGGGGATCCGGCAGCGGTCGCGAAAGTCTTGCTGCGACAGACAAAGGAATTCTGGCGTTGTATTTCTCTCCTACCGCCAGTGGTTGGACGTAAGGAGTTGATAGTTTCGTTCGCGGGCCTCATGGTCGAGACAAATATTCTGACGGATGTGCTGATCTCCGGCTATGATATTGCCCGTGACAGTGGAGTGAAGCGCTTGAATGCGTTTTTACCCGATCATACGCAGCAGTCCATCGAAGATGCTTTATTGATGCAGGATCTGTCGCAGGTGAGCCTAGCTGAGGCCCACATGAAGTTGGCCCGTATCATGACGGAGCATGGCCGTACTATTGCAGCAAAACACAGCTATGCGTACCCCGACGAACTGGAGGCTGCCGTACTGGGCTATGTATACAAGGAATTAGCACTTCTTGGTATTAGACGCGGCCCTTGACTCTTCAGTGGCTTATGCTCGGTTACGGCAGGATTGACGGCTCGTTAGAGCGCTGGGCTTGCGCACAGGTGGCTGGTGCGCCAGAGCAGCTCCTTCATGACAGGAAATCTAACGTCCTCTACGTTGTCAATAGTAACAGCTTCGCTGGTCTACTACTGCGGGTAGAAAGCCCTCAGGACCTTGACACTGTACAGCTGTGCCATCGCTTGCCACCAGCTCAACCCTCCCGTATATTGGTAGTGCCAAGCTTCAGTCACGCCTGCATTGCTGCCGATCCGTTGCCAACCTTCAGCTTCGAGGATTGCTGTCGCATCAACGTAATACGCTGCGGGGCCACGACCTTGCAGCGCAGCTTGACCATACCAGCCCCCATGGCTGCCATCCTGACGTGCGCAGCGCACGAGCACACGCCATAATCCGGCTGCCCTGACATCCCGGATAAATACTACGCCTTGCTGGCCGCCTACTGTGAGCCACTCTGCGACATCGATCGCCCGCCCGGCTTTGTGCCACGAGCGGTTTGCGACTCCAGCCTTATGGCTAACGAAGCCGATGCTTCGGAACGCATCATCAAGCTGCCCCAGATAATCGACCCCGCTGGCCCCCAGAATGCGGCTTCGTGCCCGATTGAAAGGTCCAATCGCGCCGGCTGCCAGCAACGCATGTGGCGCGTTAACATCCAACTGTATCAGGTTGCCAGCCCCTTCCTCGGTCGGCCAGTTCGACAACCCTGGTTGGGGTGCCAGGCGTAACGTTCCATCTGATGCGCGTCGAGTCGGAGCCGCTTGCATGGCTAGGCCGGGCTGCAACGCACCTTGTGATGCTCCTTGTTGGTTGGCTCGCGCCTCGCTCCTTGATGTCATTGAGCCGTTCGTCGCTACAGCCGTGCTAACGACCGGTACCGTTTGCGTGCCATGTGGATCGAGTTCAACGAGCGAGCGATGAATCCAACTCGTGGCCGCCGCTGTACGAACTTGCCACCAGCCGTCGGCCTGGCCCACCAGCTGGAGTACATCCCCGGCGTCAACCCCTGCTACAATGCTGGCCGAACCACCTGGGCTATTCCGCAGATTGCCGCCATTGATCACCTGTGCTGCGGCTAGGCTGGGGGCTGCTTGCACCACGAAGGGTACGTGCCCGATCGCTTCGGGATCAACGACCAGCAAGCTCTCGCTGAGCCAGCCATCGCCATCGGCGGTATGAACCCACCACCAGTCACCGGCCCAGCCCGCCAGCCGGACATGATCACCGGCACGGACGCTGCCCACTATTTCGGCACCAACGCCGGGTGCGGCCCGCAAATTGCCACCATTCCAGACTTCCGCCCACGGTTCGATCACGCCTGGGCGCGTGTTTGGTGTTGCAGTAGGGCTGAGCAGTATTGTTTGCTCGTTACGGCCTTGGGCGAGAGGCTCGGATGAGGGGAATGTCGGCTCCGCTCTCGCTGCCTGCAGCGGGATGGTATGAACTGGTGCTGTCTCTACAGCTTTTGCTGGGGACAAGTGTGGCGTTGTTGATGTGGGTCGTTGTGTAGGAGGCGGCCTGCGCTCGGCAACATAGAAGACTAAACCGGCGATGATCAGGACAGCGATGGTCAGGATGCTCCCTTGCCACAGTGGACCTCTAGGTGATGCTGGCTTAGATGGTAACTTGGTCCGGGATGGAGTGGAATGAGCAATGCGATTGGCGGTGCCGGGCAACTTACGCATGGTCGTCACCCGCTGTGTAGCAGGGAGTAGCGCATCCTTGTGTGCGACGCCCTAGCCTCTCCCACTCATGGCCCGGCGCTCTGCTGGCTGTGGCCATGCATCTGCCGAGCCCGCTCATAGAGCTCGCTATAGATCGCTGCTGGCGTCTTCCAGGAAAAATCTTCCCGCATGCCGCGCTCACGTAGTGCTGCCCAGTTGCCTTGATCCTTAAAGGCCGTGAGCGCACGATGAATGGTCGCCTGGAGCATCGCTGCGGCATAGGGCTGGAAGCGAAAACCATTCCCATTTGATCCTTCGCGTACTGTGTCGTTGAGGCCCCCAGTTGCACGCACAATTGGTACTGTGCCGTAGCGGAGGGCGATCAACGGTCCGAGGCCACCGGATTCATACCGTGATGGCATCAAGAACATGTCACAGCCAGCATAGATCCGTTGCGCCAAAGCCGCATCAAACTTGAGTACCGAAGCGATCTGGTTCTCGTGGTGCCGGTGCAGGTCCGCAAAAGTCTGCTCGTACTGCGGATCACCCGTCCCTAGCACGACGAATTGGGCCCCTGCGGCCAGTAAATCTGGCATCACGTCCATGACGAGATCGAGCCCTTTCTGATCCGTGAGACGGCTGACCATACCCAGTAATGGGAGCGCAGGGTCGTCACTAAGCCCCAACTCAGCTTGAAGAGCGTGTTTACACGCCGCCTTTCCGGCCATATCATTCACGCTATACTGCGCCGCGATCTGTGGGTCTTGGCTCGGATCGAAAACGTCGGTGTCGATCCCGTTCAGCACACCGAATAGCCGCTCACGACGTTCCCGTAACGTGCCATCCAAGCCCGCCCCATACTCAGGTGTGAGAATCTCGCGTGCATACGTTGGACTGATCGTGGTTATTAAGTCGGCTGTCCGGATTGCGCGTGCCATAAAGTTGAATTGCTCATCGCCATCACGCTGCATCGTCGTATCGCCACCCGGGGTTAAACCACTGAGGTGGAGCGTAAATTGACTGAATGTGCCCTGGTATGCCAAGTTGTGGATCGTATACACGGTGGCGACGGCGGGAAATGAGCGGGCAAAGAGCGTCTTTAAATAGACCGGGAGCAGGCCGGCATGCCAATCGTTGGCATGCACGAGATCCGTGTGCCAGCCCTCCACGGCCCGCAAGTGCTGCATCAAGCTCAACACGCTGCGCGCGAACAAGATAAAGCGGGCATCATCGTCGGCCATGCCATACAGCTGAGGCCGGTCAAAAGCGGCCGGCACATCAATCAGATAGAGTGGCGTATCCTTGACGGTCGTCAGGAACACCTCGACCGGCTCGACCCGTACGCCCGCTGCAGCGAAAAAGCCAGCGATTGGCCCTTGTTGCGGCGTTTTACTTAAGCGAATCGTTTGGTAGCGTGGCATAACGATCCGCACATCATGACCGAGCGCGCGCAACGCTGGTGGCAAGGCTGCCGCAACGTCGGCTAGGCCGCTGGTCTTCAACAAAGGCGCTACCTCTGCAGCAGCAAACAAGATGTTCATAGCGCTCCTTGTCGGCTAATCCTCTCGTTTCGTGCGTGGGCTGATCGTCTCGCCACTTTTGATTTCGAGTTGCGTCAGATCCCCCGGCCGGACCCCCGAGTCGATACGGCAGTTACGACCGATCAAGACATTTGCTGGCAGCTCGGCTCCTTTACCAATGACCGTGATACCGGCGCTAATATTACGCGGTTCGTTTTTGTTTGGCGTCATATCATCCCCACCGCCGATCCGCGAGCCAGTTCCGACTACGACTTCTTTGTCGGCAATGACGGCTTCGATCTGTGCGTCCTCCCCTATGTTGGCCCCATTCATAATGATCGAGTCGCGCACGACTGCCCCCTGCGCGACGATTACCCCCGGTGAGAGGATGCTATTAATCACGGTGCCATGAATGATACAGCCGTTCGAGATCAAGCTATGCTGTACCTCGGCCTGTGCCCCAAACTTAACCGAGGGCCGTTCTTCGCTCCGGGTGTGAATGATCCAGTCAGGTGCGTGCAGATCGAGTGCCGGCTGGCTTTGGAGCAATTCAAGGTTTGTTTCCCAATAGGCCGGGATGGTACCGACATCAACCCAATAGCCCTCGAAGGGATAGGCGAAGACCCGGTCGTGCTCGACCATCGCCGGAATAATGTTTTTACCGAAGTCGTGGGCTGATTTGGCATTAGCAGCATCTTCTTCTAAACGCTGTACGAGGAAGTCACTAGTAAAGACATAGATGCCCATCGATGCCAGCGTACTTTCTGATTGCTCCGGTTTTTCTCGAAATTCGGTGATACGTCCCTCGTCGTTGACACTCATGATCCCAAAGCGGTTGACCTCTTCTGGCTTGACGTGCATCACGGCAACCGTCAGTTCCGCGCCGCTATCGATATGTTGTTGCAGCAAGGGCCGGTAATCCATCTTATAGATGTGGTCACCGGATAGCACCAGAATCAGATCATCGGGGCTGTTATCCAGAAAATGAATATTCTGGTACAAGGCGTCCGCTGTGCCGCGATACCAATCTTGAGCGTTACGTCCTCGGTAAGGTTGCCAAATCTGCACTCCATTGGGCCGTCTCCGGTCAAGATCCCATGGCTCCCCGATGCCAATATGCTCCATCAGCGAATGGGGCCGGTACTGTGTCAAAACAGCAATCCGGAACAAATCAGAATTAACACAATTCGAGAGCGCAAAGTCTATGATGCGATATTTTCCGGCGAAAGGCACGGCTGGTTTAGCGCGTTTCTCGCCCAAGATACTCAAGCGACTACCTTCACCACCGGCTAAAATGAGTGTCTGTACGCCCATGCTCGTCTCCCGCTGGGCCGGCGGATACCGCCGGTAAGCGCAAGAATAGCATAGCTGTCCAGAACCGCGTCTACCTCAACTGGGTCCTTTACAGAGCTTAGCGAAGTTCGCGGACGGTGGCTAAGGAGCACAAAAATAACGACCACCTGCTCGCTAGGCAGATGGTCACACATGCGTAGGTATGGCTATGAGGTCTAGTCTTTGTAGTGGTACGGCAGTGGTCGCACCGCCCCATATGCGATCCCCAGGACAATGCCGAACAAAATATTTTGGGCCGCAAAAGGTGGTTGGTATGATTCGCGAAGCGCCGGTGCGATAAACGGCAGGACTGCTACATACAAAAATATCCAGATCAATATGCCATACACTAGTCCCAACTGGATCGACATCCCGAAGGCCGTCGTCATATGCAATAGCCGATTAAAGATCAAGCCGAAGATTATTCCCAGAAGCGCTGACATAACAAAATGGATCGCCGTCCCGACCAGCACGGGGCCTAGCATAAAGCCGGGGGTATTCATAATCGTCCGTGGAAAGAAAACCGTGGCAATCAGCTTAACCGGCTCCCACAACCCGATGCCGGTCATCAACGAGAGGATTGGACTAGCGATCACCATCGCTAGCCCCGCCAGCAGTCCCGCGATTGCGCCTCCCAATCCGGCCACATCCGGAATTGCTGGAAGCTTGACCACTACTGGACCTTTGAGCTGTCGTTCCATACCAAGCCCCTCTCTGTTACCTATGAGTACGGGTTGTGGGTGCTAGCGGTTTTAGCAAAGCCGCGACATCGTCTCCACTACCCCGGCCGTACTATACATAAGAATATACACGAGTTATACACCCCTGGTAAAGCTTTGTCTACGGCCATAAGTCTACATACCCTATGCAAGAGCTATACACCTTGGTCTCATAAACCAAATAGACTTTAATGTACCCTACGTTCTGTACTTCCCAGCCAAAGGAATGGCCGTGGTATGATTTGCCCTGCGATGGCCTGTTCTGCCATATGCTATGAGGAAATGATGACTACGATACCCACGGATAGTGTCAAGCTGCGTGATATGCGCTGGGATGTACAAGGTCCTGAAGTAATTGCGCCAGATGTTTTGGTAACCATCCCCTATACTCATCCGCGCCGGACCGAGATCGTGATCGACACGGACGAGTTTTCCGCAGTATGCCCCTGGAGCGGCCTCCCCGATTTCGCCAGCTTAACACTGCGGTATCTGCCCGGTGATCGCTACCTGGAACTAAAAAGCTTCAAATATTACCTGACCTCATTCCGCAATGTTGGCATCTTTCAGGAAGATGCAAATAATCGCCTCGTCGATGATTTGGTCCGCTGCCTCGCTCCTTTGTGGTTAGAAGTCGCCCTGGACTATAAGATCCGTGGCGGCCTTCACACCGTTACCCGTAATCTCTACCACCAACCGGAGCTTGGCGTCACGTATGATCTATCTGGAGAGCAGCCCGTCCGGGCTACCACCGGGGTCGATTGGCAGGCCTGGCGCGATGAGCAACGTTTGTCATAGTGTGGCGTCTCGCCCGGCAGGGCAGCAATGGCCCCGCCGAGCACACCCCCTTTAGGCACCCTCAATCCCCGCAAATAAGTCTGTTTCTAAGCCTGGATGCTGATCCCGGGCGCCTTGCGCCAGAACGAAGAATTCGGCCCCAAAATACTCGCGGCTCAAATCATCATTTTGAAAGAATGGACTGTCGGTCTTCACCTGCGTGCGGTGCACCCGTAAGGCCGCAACCTTATTGCTGACAAAGGGCCGCACATCGAGCTGAGTCGTGACGGTTGCATCGTCAATACCACGGGCCTCGGGATTAAAGTCCGGATTATCAAGCGGTGTTTTCTCGCCACGGGCCTGGCGTGCTCGCCAGAACTCCAGCATACGCTGTCGCGGCTGCCCCACATAATATAATTTGCTCGGCTGCCAGGGCACACCGGCTTCGGGGTAACGTGAGCCATTTCCTGCGGCAGCAAAGGCTGCGACGGTGATCAGGTGGGCCTTAATATGGTCCGGGTGGCCATAACTGCCTTTCTCATCATAGGTTACAACGACCTGGGGATGATAGCGGCGCATTAGTCGTACCAAGCGTTCCGTTGACTCGTCTAATGTGGCCTGATGAAAGCAGCTAGGATTGGCATTGCTGGCAGTCCCTGCCATGCCCGAGTCACAATAGCCCAGGTATTCCTGGTCTGTCACACCCAAAATCTCGTCGGCCATTTGCAACTCGGCCTGCCGAATCGTTGACAGACTAGCAAAATTCTCAGGTGTTGCTAACTCCGAATCAACGATCTCACCTTCTTCACCCCCTGTACAGGTGACATTCACGACGCGTACACCGCGCTCATGATACAGACCAATTGTTCCACCCGTCGAGAATGTCTCATCATCAGGATGTGCGTGCACCAACATTACTGTTAAAGCGTGTTTCATCATCTCTCCATGTTCTCAGCATAGCACCAGGATACCGCAAAATGAATACCTCGTGCCACTGCCCCTTGTTGCAAACAGCACATAGCGATCGCCCTCTCAATGGGCGATCGCTATGTAGTACCAACGCGGGACGAACTGGAGAGCGCTAGATTATTCCTGGAGTCGTTGCATTGCCAGGTCGAGTAATGCGGTCCCACTAGCTTCACTTGAGTCTAGTGTCGTGATAGATACATGTAGCTGTGGCTGTGTAGCAGTATGCACGAGGTGCCACGTCCAAATCGCTTCGTCAAAGCGCGTCCGCCATTTCGTGGCTTCTCTGATCATCATATGGGGAAACAATACACCAAACGTATATTCACTTAAATGTGCACAGCAATCAGTAATCCGCGTTGTTCGCATTAGCACGTCAGCTAGGCCAGCGACCCACGTCAGGGTAACCCCCGGGCGCTTGATGGGCGGGAGTTGCAGCACGCCGTCGATCTTAATGAGGACCAAGGTGTAGTGCTTTCCATAGCGTTGGCGCCGGTGTTCTTCGCTCATGAGCTCGTGGATAAAGTCGTCATAGCCCATGAGCCCGGTCGACGGATCGACCAGTGGTCGGAGATTAGCTAGCGCAGTTTGGCGTTCAGCGAGCCGTTGGGCTACGTCGCTTGCTAGATCATATTGGAGTAGACGTGCCAAGGTCGTGAGCACGTGGACATCCCGTTCGCTGAACGTGTACGCCATCGTATCGGCAACCCACAAGGTGCCAAAGATAACGCCTGTATCCAAAATGATCGGCACACCCAGGTATGAATTGATGCTGAGATCGAGTGCCTCTGGAATACGACGAATCGTGGCCCTTGCGCACGAAATATCAGGAATCACCAGTGGTTTCGCTGCCGGTAGTACCTGCAAGCAGAACGAGTCAACGAGCGGGAACATGCTTCCCAGGCGTAGCTCGTCGAGTGTATCGTGAACGGCCACAACCGTGGTGGTTGAGCCCTCGATGCGGCATATGACGATAAGTCGGACGGGAAGGGCAGCGGCTGCCAAGGTAAGTGTGCTGTCAAAGATGTCAGCAAGGGTAGATTGCTCATGGACTGTGTGAGCCGAAGCCGATGCAAGCATGGTGCCTGCCTCCTTAGATGCTGGGGGAACTCCCTGCATGCTGGTGTGTACCATAGAGAATGTTGCACCCGGCAACAAGGACCGAAAGTCCGCTTCGCAGCCCCCCCTTGTGGAATATGATCTATGACCTCTGTGGATTAATGAGTCGGGCAGGGCTTGACGCTTCATGATGGGTGCTTGTAATTAGGCTATTTGGGTCATTGATGTTGGCTCGTCCACACGTTTTAATGGAACATGCTCTTTAAGCCAAGGTCACCTCTATGCCGTACCGTCGTTTGGTCAATTTGGTTGCTTGTATCGTTCTCCTGGGATCACTATTGGTTTCATCACATAGTGTGGCTGCCGCCCAAGCTAATGATGTCCTGACCTTTTCGCAAACCGGCCATACACTTCGGGGCGAGTTTCGTCGTTTCTGGGAAACGAGTGGCGGTCTGGCCATTTTTGGCTACCCGCTAACGGAAGAACAACAGGAACAAACTGCGGAAGGTAACTTTGTCGTGCAGTACTTTGAGCGTAATCGCTTTGAACTGCATCCTCAGAATCAACGTCCGTATGATGTGCTCCTCGGACGGCTCGGTGCCGCCCTCCTGCCCCATGCGGGAACTGCTTGGATAACGTTGCCGCAGCCAGGGGCGCCGGCGGGCTGTCTATATGTAGCGTCAACCGCTCACACTATCTGCGGAACATTCCTGCAGTACTGGCAGAGCAAGGGTGTAAAAGACACATTACTCAATTCGTATAGCCGCTCGCTGGCACTCTTCGGTGCCCCTCTCACCGAACCACAATTGGCAACGAACTCTTCGGGAGATAAGGTATTAACTCAGTGGTTTGAGCGGGCACGGCTTGAAGATCATGGTGCCAAAGGCGGAGTACTCCTTGGCTTGCTTGGCCGGGAACTGCTGAGTTCACCCTGCCCGCTGCTACCACCGATCCATGATGCAGCCATTCGTCCATCAGCCTGTCTAGCGCTCGGGACAGATATGTCACTCGACGCGAACAATTTTGCGCCCTACGAACAGGTGTCAGTGTGGCTAACTGCACCCGATAAGCGTGTCTTTGGGGGCCAATACACGCTCCAGGCAGATGGAACAGGAACACTATACAACCTCAACTATCCTACCAATCGCCTTTGGTCAGGGCAATGGTACTGGGTGTTGGAGGGGAACCAGAGTAAACATACCTCAGTCGTGTTTTTCTACGTGTATCAGCCCTGAGCGTCGATCATGCCCAGGACTTCGTCCCGCATCACTAGCAGGTCGCGGGCAACGGGATGGAGCCCGCTTCGCTCTGATTGTTGAGCCAATGCTTCTAGGATCGGCGCAACTTCCGGTGTGACGTCTACCGGATGGGCCGCAAGCACACTAGAACGTGCTTCCGGTCCCTCTGCATCCAGCAATGCCTGGATGAGACGTAGTGTCGGGTGCAGGGGCGCAGGCGGCAGTTCTGCTAACCGTTGGTCTAGAGCGTCGGCCACGTCAGGATGGCCGGCATCGCGCAGTTGGACGACATACTCGCGAAGTTGGACTTGAACATCTGGCACCGCCAGGAGTTGGTGGTCACGTACCGCCTCTGCCACTTCTTGTGGTGTGGATGCTTCCATAAGTGCCCGCAGCGCAACTGACACGTCGTCGCTGTCTTCGGTGCCTTCCAAGGCCTGCCGCAGCCCATCGATCCCTACGACCATGCGTGCCTTCGTGAGGTATGGAGCGCGCTCTTCTACAGGAATCGTACCGATCAATTGGTGGCCAAGCTGTTGGGCTACCTCGTTATTCTGTTCGGCTTCGGTCTGCGCCTGAGCAGCGAAAATCAAGGTCTCCAGTGTGCCATCATGGAACAGCAAAGGTGCGTCAAGCGGATGTTCCGTTCCACAATGTGGACAGCGCACCGTATGCACTGTGTCGCTATAAATAGCCTCAACCAGGTCCGGTCGTTCGACTGCGTCCACGATCAGCCAAACCTCGATCGCGAAGGTTTGGGAGCACTGAAAGCAGGGCATAGTTGCAGCTTGTGCATACGAGCGGGTTATCATTTCAGTCTCCTCAGGGGCCTTTTCCCCACGTGCTATATAATTCGCGGCCCAAGAGTCCTAGCAGGACTTCGGAAGGAGTGCCACTATATTCGGGATGCTCTTCGAAGCGATTGCGTTCGAAATATTGTACTAACAACCCGTTTTCTGTCGATGCGTCGCTGATGGGTAGGCCATATAATGCCAAACCCCCATGTGTTTCCCAATAATCGCGGAATGGTGGGCACAACACGTGCTGCGTTTCATTGAAGCGCCTGCATCCGGCTGGTGTGTTGGGTTGGATAGGTAAGGTGTGCCAGTCTACGCTATGCTGTAACAGTAAATTGTCTCCCAGCAAGCCGAGTTGTACTTCGTAATGTGTCCCGGCGTACTCTGGAAAATACTCGAAGCGATTCCGCTCGAAGTATTGTACCTGCCGTGCTATCCCTGTGCTTGGATCGGGCTCGCTCAATACACCGGTGATCGGGTAGCCGAATTGGGCTAGGGCACCGTGCGTCTGCCAGTAGTGTAAAAACTGACCGCTCAAGCTATGACTCGTTTCGGCGAAAAAAAGCCCAGCGGGGTTAGCTGCCTCGACCGATCCGTATTCCACAAACATTGGCTCACCGGCCGGCGGCAGGTTCAACGAGAGTTGGCCATTGCCCGTCTGGATCACGCGTAACAAGCGGTCATCCCAACTACGCACTTGTACCTCGTGGCAGCCACAGTCGAGGCTAACCGTCGTAGCGGTCGCGTCCGGCATGCGCCAAAGTGCCTCAACATGGTTGTTACCCTGACTCCAACGATACCAATAGACCCGCTTGAGGTCGGGACGCTTACCATTCGCTACAATCGTGTCGAATTGGAGGCTGCCCAGCAGATCCGTCATTGTGCGAAATGCTAAGAACGCCGGCTTCCGGAGACCTGGTTGCTGAGTATCAAGGGGGTAGGTGCGACGGAGTAGACCAAAATTATATTCTGGGTGGTGTGGATCATTTGCGGCATCTGGATAAGCCGAAAACGCAACGGCGGTGTTGCGAAAATTGTACCAAAAGATTTTTTCAACCTCCGGATGCGCCAGCGAGAGCAGGTATAACCGTGTGACGAGCATGGCTTGCTCTTGCTCGCTGTGTCCTTCGTAGCCGTTATACGCCGACCAACCAATCTCCGTGAACCAGATCGGCTTGCGGCCATATTGGTCGAGCAAGGTATTAATATCGGCCAGTTCGCCATCAAAGTCAACAAAGCGGTCGCGCCGCCAGAAGATGTCTTCAGGAGCGCCCGGTCGGTAGGGATGAACGGCCAGAATATCGAACGTGTCCCAGCCCCCGGCATCGCCCAACATATGCAGGTAGGTCAAAATATCGTAGTTATAGCTAGGTGGGTCGGACCAGACTGCCGTCACTCCGCCCAGCACAATTCGAGCACGCGGATCGGCGGCACGAATGGCCTGTTGAGCGGTCCGCAAAATTGTCACATAATCATCAATGGTATATAAGCCGTTTTCATAGCCATACATGCGGAGGTTGGGCTCATTCCACACTTCCCACGTGAGTACTTCGTTGCGTTGCTGTCCGTAGCGGCTCACCGTGGCAAAAACAAATGCATACCAATCGTTGATCCAATCATCCACGGTTCCATTTTGACCCTTATACCAAGCTGGATTGTAATCTAGTAGTCCCAGGATGTTGATCCCTACTGCAGCTTGCTTATCGATCGCTGAGTCATAATTATTAAAGCCGGTGCTGTCTCCACCCCACGCAAAATCCTGATCGCGTGTTTTTTGTAATCGCTCCCAGGAAATCTCCTCGCGGCTCCATTGCACGCCGGCTTCCTGCATCAACTTAACCATGGCCGCTTGCTCATCGGTGCGCACACTAACGGCGAGGTTGCCGACGACACCAAAGGGTGTGCGTGTGCTTGATACATCTGCGATAGCCAATCGGGCTTGCGTATGCATGGGCAATGAGGCGAAGAGGATTACGACGATGAGAACCGATAGGCGACGACCACGGCCCATAGTGGCTCCTGGCAACGGAAGGAGAACGATATTCCACGCCAGTATAGCATAGTCGCATCGGCTGACTGTGACCCGTGAGATAACAATTGAGTGACCAAGCGGCAAACAAGGCTGAGAGGTAGATCTTACCCGTTAATGATCTGGCGTAGGGCCGCCAATTGGGCATCAAGGGCCTCACGATCCGTCTGATCGCCTAAACTTGCCCCGAGATGCAGATTAATGACGCCGTGTAACGCTGCTACCTCCGGTACGAGACGTTGGAGCAGGATTGCTTGCTGGCGTGGATCGCTATCAGACAGCCTATCATAGGCCCGGTCCATACTCGCGCGTAAACGCTGGAGGAATTGTCCCAACCATCGTTCATCATCGCTGCCGGGGGGCAGGTGCTGATGCAATTCCTGCAAGTGGGTTTGGAGCGCGGCCAGTGCTTCCAGAGGTGCCGAAGCTGTGAGGGCCTGGGCGGGATAGTGCTCAAGCGGAAAGCCGGTGATCTGTGGTGCCAGCCGCTGCTGGCGAGCAACCAGAGCTGCCGCTAGAAAAAGCAGTACAACCAACGCAAGCAATGTAGCAAAGCACCAGGGCTCTTGTAATACTTCGAAAAAAGACATTAGATGATCCTTTGGCCAAAAAGCCGCATGCTATAATCAGTATACGGTGAGAACTGCCGCAAGGTCGCAGGAGCAGAATTAACTATGGACCAAGGGTTCGCCACCCGCGCAATTCATGCCGGGCAAGCCCCCGATCCGGGGACCGGAGCGGTGATTGTACCAATATATCAAACCTCAACATATGCCCAGACTGCTGTCGGTCAACATCAGGGCTATGAATATTCTCGTACCGATAATCCAACGCGTACCGCATTGCAGAGCTGTTTAGCAGCACTCGAAGGTGGGAGTTATGCCCTGGCATTTGCCTCGGGCTTAGCTGCTACAACCAGCATGATGCTCATGCTGCAAGCCGGCGACCACGTCGTCGTCGGCGATGACGTTTATGGAGGAACATACCGTTTGTTTCAGCGGGTCATGGCCGACAAAGGCTTGCACTTTGATTTCGTTGATACTTCCGACGTCCGAAATGTGGAGGCGGCAATCAAGCCCGCAACGCGCTTGATCTGGTTAGAAACACCCACCAATCCGCTGCTCAAGCTTTGCGACATCAGCGCACTCGCCACGCTTGGACACCAACATGGTGTGTTGACGCTGGTCGACAATACCTTCGCGTCGCCCTATGGTCAGCGCCCACTTGAATTGGGTGCTGATCTCGTTCTGCATTCGACCACGAAATATCTGGGCGGTCATTCGGACGTAGTAGGTGGCGCGCTGGTCATGCGCAATGAGGATCTGTATGAGCGCTTGAAGTTTCTGCAAAATGCCGCAGGTGGCGTTCCCGGGCCGTTTGACTGCTGGCTGGTACTGCGGGGTTTAAAAACACTCGCTGTGCGCATGCGTGAGCACGAACGCAATGCCCTGGCCGTGGCACGTTATCTCGAAAAGCATACTGCCATTGAACGGGTGATCTACCCAGGTCTAGAAAGCCATCCGCAACATTTGCTAGCACAGCAGCAAATGTATTGCTTTGGCGGCATGATTTCGATCATTATGCGGGATGGAGTAGATGCGGCGAATAAGCTGGTCGCTCACACCAAACTCTTTACCCTCGCCGAAAGCCTAGGTGGGGTTGAGTCATTAATCGAGGTGCCGGCGGCAATGACGCATGCGAGTGTTGTTGGTTCGAAACTCGAAGTGCCGGGCGGGTTGGTGCGCTTATCGGTGGGCATTGAGGATCTCAATGACCTGCTCGCTGATCTAGAGCAGGCACTCCCGGGTCTTCCGGACAATGATTAAACGAAAGGAGCAGGTGGTGCGCCGAGTTGGTTTGCTGGTATTGGTGTGGTCGCTGTTGATCGTCCAAGCCGTGGCGGCTGCCGGATCGGTCAAAATCGATGATCCGGATAAGCTCCTTGGTAATCGGCGAGGCGAGGTTGATCATGCGGCGCAGCAGTTGGCGGCTAAAGGTGCGGACGTTGTCGTGATGACCGTCCGCAATGACGACGGCAATCCGCAAGATGCGCTTTCCGATCTTCCATATATAAACCAGCGTTTGGCTAGTTCAGGTATTGTTGGTACAACCAACAACCTCCCCGGCAACACAATCCTCTTCTTCCGCTCAACTGAGTCGGGACATAGCGGTATCTATTATGTGCCGGGCTACAAAAGCAAACTCGACCCTGCCATCAACAATATCTTCCAAACTAAAATGCGCCCCCTGTTTACAACGAATGACATCGCGGGTGGCATGGTTGCCGGCATTGATGCTGTTCGCACCGTTCTCTACCCACCGACCTCACCGTTTACTTACGGCGCGATTGGGATAGTTGTGCTGGGCGCGTTGGTGCTGGTTCTCGGCCCGCAGCTGAGCAAACGTCGGCTCGCTGCTAGTGCACTGTCTGAAGCACGGAGCCGGGTAACATCTGCCCGCAATACGGCGGGAGCAGCAATTGCCGACCTGGGCCAAGCGCTACGCACGGCGCAAGCCAAGGCCCAGTACGACAAGTTCAGTTACACTCCTGCCGATTTTCAGCGCATCACCGAGCTCCAAAGTCGTGGTGAGCAGGTGTTTGTCGAGGCACAATCTAGCTTCGACCAAGCCGAGTTGGATCAGAATACTGCCGAAGCGCGACCAACTATCGCAATGTACCAGCATGTCGCCGAGGAATATGAGCATGCGCGTGCACTGACCGAGCAGGCCGCAGCAGCTATTCAAGAGGCCGAGCGCCTGCGCACCACCCTGGATCATGCCACCGCGCAGACTACATCTGCGACTGGGCCTACGCAGCGTTTGTAGTCGTCATATGGATCAAGCCTCCAACGTTCGACTGCAGCTGCGGATCGTTCCAAATGGACAATCGTCACTGCACTCCCTAATGGCGGCTGTCGCCTTGCGCAGCTGGTTGCGTCTGGCGTTATGGCCGGCGTTGATTCTGTTAGCTCTCATGGTGGCCGATCTAGCTGCCTTTCGCCTTTACCCGAACACCATCTATCACCTAAGCGTTGGCTCGTGGGGCGACGACGTTCTTGTCGATGGCATGTTTGCGCGAGAAACGGACGTGTTAGGCGTCAACTACCGTTGGACCAGTGCAACGAGCGGCTTTCATGTGCATGGCTTTGCAGCTGTGTCGCGACCAGTGTTGGAGTTTGTCATAGGAGGCCTACCGATGGGTACTCAGACACCACGCCCAGTTACACTCCGAACAACGCGTGGCATCCTTCTAACCGCTCCCATTGCCGCGCAACGACGGTACTACCAGTTTGTGTTGCCTGCAAGTGCCCTGGCGCACGGCAATTTTGATCTCACCTTGACTGGTCCGACATCAACCTCAACGCGGGACCCACGTCAACTCGGGATGCGCTTGGACGATATTGCTTTAGGTTGGAGCGCCGGTCAATGGGTTTGGCCGACCGGTCTGATCCTACTTGTGCAATGGTCGGGTGTCCTCGTGTGGCTCGCCATCGCGTGGCGGCTTGAACTCTCCCGCCGGTGGTGGCCATTCCTGGTCATTGCGCTTGTGGCTTTGATGCCGGTCATGACCGCCGCTCGATTATTGGTGGCTACTCCTTGGCAAATGCGCCTGCTCATTACCAGCCTCATCTTGCTTGGCCTCGCATGGCGTGCGTCCCCCCTGCTTACGCGACTATGTCCCGCGCTGGATTCGCAGCGGGAACGCATGTGGCTCTGCTTGCTGACCGCTGTTATTGTCGCGGTCCAACTATTTCCGGTCTTTTATCCTTTGTTTGGCTCTCATGACTTATATATTCATGCACGGCGGTTGCAAGATGTGCAGTTCGGATCGTTAAAGCTCTTCGACACTCCATCCGAATTCGCGGGCCGGAAAACAATCGTGCCCAGCGCATTTTATGTCCTAGTTAGCCCACTGACCTTGGTGACGGCAACGCCTGGCCCCGCGATTCAAGGCTTCTATACTTTGCTGCAGGGTACCAGTGCGTTACTCCTTGCCATATTCGTGCGCCAAGTTGGTGGCAGCTTCCGGGCAGCGCTTATTGCGGCGCTGGCAATCGCCTGGTTACCGATTCAAGTAACGATTCTCTGGTGGGGCTTCGGCCCTCAAATCGTGGGTCAATGGTTGCTCCTACTCCTTGCGGTCTTTGTGAGCCGTGATACAAAGGCAACGCGCGCCTTCTGGCTCACAGCCGGTGCTGTGCTCTGCCTGGCATTTTTAATGCATGACGGGGTTGCGCTGCTTGGAGGAGT
>JBBRHB010000009.1:0-21917 GCA_038223355.1 Chloroflexales bacterium | reverse complement strand
TGACAGAGCTTTCAGGTAAGCTGCAACTCCAAATGCCAGTTGCCGATGTACCAACAGTGAGTGATCTCGATGCGCTCGTGGCAACCACCGATAGCCATCTGAAAAGCACACGCGATCAGATTGCAGCGTTAACGACAGCTTTTCAGAATGGCACTGCTTACGTCTTACCCTCTTCGGATGCGCTTAAACAAGCTCACGCCATGCGCAATGATACTGCTCCCCCAACCGCCGTTGTAAACTTACTGAATGAGCAGCTAGTAGCGCAAACGACCCTCTTGGCTAACGATCCGAAAATGGATGAGCTAGAGGCTAACTACCAAAAATATGCTAGCGAGCTAGGTCTAAAAGAACAACAACTGTTTGTGCTAACGCAGGAACGAGATCTAGCTAAAGCTAATTATACTTCGCTCTCCACCCGCTTAACCGAGCTACAAGTCGCCACGGCTAATGATGATGCAGTTGTGCGTGTGGCAGGGCAGGGTGCTGTGAGTAGTCTTAGTAGCGGGACGCTCAGGATTGCGATGCTCGGTTTTGTGATAGGTTTACTGCTTGCAACCTTGTTCGTTGTCCTTCGTACACTACTTAGGGGTCTGCTCACGGAGTCAGCGCCACTCGTTTCCCAGCGTAACCTTGCCAATGAGTAGCAACGCCTTGCTATACGGGCGCAACAGCTTGTAACTTGAGTACTCAGAAGACTCACAATCAGGATGTCCATCTTCTAAGAGTGACTCGACAGCGAACGATTGGTATGTACATGCCACTTCTCATTGTTGAGTGGCGTACTTGGTTCGTCTTGCTCGTTGCGCTCCTCCAAGGTGCGCTCTATCTTGTGCTACTGCCACCCTGGCAGCACTACGATGAGCCTACTCATTTCGAGTACGCATGGCTGATCGCGAATCGAGGTCGGTGGCCTGCGGTCGGTGATTACGATCCTTCGATGCGGCGGGAAGTGGCGGCATCAATGCTGGAGCACCAGTTTTTCTGGAACTTGCCCAAGCCCGATTTGTTCAGCAACCCGCGAGGCCCCGGCATCGGCTTCCCGGAACTAGAGCATCCTCCCCTGTACTACTTGGTTGTTAGTCTTCCCCTGCGTCTGGTGCGGCACCTTGATGTTACATCCCAATTATATGTTGCACGTAGTGTCTCGTTGCTCCTATTTATTGTAACCATTGCTGTGATTGCCAGAGCAATGGGCGAGCTGGTAGGCATTCAACATCCCTTGTCCTGGACTGTTCCGATTGTTGCTGCGAGCATCCCACCGGTCACGGACGTCATGACATCAGTGAATAATGACGTTGGCGCTGTGTGCATCTTTTCCCTGTTTCTCTGGGCTGCTGTACGCCTGTTGCGTTACGGGTTTACCTGGAAGCGGGCACTCGGTGTCATGGGTACAGCAGTATTGGCAGTGTTTATAAAAAGTACCGTGGCGGTTGCCCTTCTGCTTGCTCCAGTGGTAGGGATCATTGCGCTGGGCCAGCATCTCAGATGGCGACTTGGTCGCAGCCTCGCCTGCGTCGCTGTACTCCCGCTCATTGCACTCCTAACCGCATTTCAAGGAGGCGATGCTGCCTATTGGTATCGCTGGTCAGAAGCCCCGAGTCAGGCATTGGGGACGCGCACGAACGTCAATGGCGCTGATGCGGTTACACTTGAAGCAACATCCAACGATTCTCTGCGCTACTTGCTCAATCCCATCCTCGATCAAGATGTTATGCTCGTTGCAGGCCAGGTGGTCACGGTAGCGGGGTGGGTCTGGGCAAAGACTCCAACTGTAGTCGATGCGCCGGGGCTTGTCGTCAGTAACCGTAACACGACTGAACTCATACATTCGACTCATGCCTTGACTATGACAACGACACCGACTTTTATGGCTTGGACGACAACTATATCCGCCACAGCCGGCAAGGTATATTACGCATTTTCGGCAAACCAAGTTGGTGAGCATCCCCCCACACAACTTTTTCTCCGCGACCCAATCCTCACGCGGGGAGCTTTCTCCGCGGTCGATCAGCCGAGCTTTAGTGATGCTAGCGCGAGCGATGGCATGTGGAGGGGACAACCATTTACGAACTTAGTGCGAAATGCTGGGGCGCAACGGGGTTGGATCCATTTGCGGCCGTGGGCCGAGCACATGCTGGTTAAGGTGTTGCACCACTCGCCGGCGCAGATCGTTGATGCACTTTTTGATGTTGAATATACTTGGCCGTATCTCGGCGGGACGATCGGTCCTGCCTTG
Organism: Chloroflexales bacterium; assembly: GCA_038223355.1. Taxonomy (GTDB): domain Bacteria; phylum Chloroflexota; class Chloroflexia; order Chloroflexales; family Kallotenuaceae; genus JACDGP01. The sequence goes on along the minus strand of JBBRHB010000009.1, from coordinate 19,681 downwards.
TACAGCGAATTTTTCAGCAGCTTCGCCTGGGGTCATGTACGCCTCCAAAGTCCCCTGTGGAACTTCTCAGCCTTTTTATTAAGTGTGCTGGCTCTGCTTGGGTGCCTAAAGTGGTCGATAGGGCAAAAGACCTCTGCAAAACCCTCGCTTAGCCCTGCTCTATTGGTTGTAGGCCTTGCCGGAATACTGATTTGGCTGCTAGCCTTAGCTTGGCCATTGCCCTACCATTGGGCGAAAGTATCGCTGCCGTCAGCACGTTACACCTTCCCGGCCCTCCTCCCAACAGTATTAGTCATCGTTGGGGGATGGTGGGCCTTATGGCCTCGTCGGCTTCGTGGCCTTGCCGTCGGCCTGCTACTCTTTGGTGTATTCGCCTTAGATGGTGCAGCTATTGCCACAATTTGGTCATTCTACCATTATCTACCTGTTACGTGATGGTACCTATGGATCCGTCTTAAACGACATGAGATTCGGTATACTGTCCCCGGAGACCTAACCCATTTATGGCAACTCATGTGCAAGCGTTGGGAAATATACTCATGATATATACATCTAAGACTTTTAGGCTCTTGCGTCCGGTGCTTCTGCTTGTGCTCGGTATTGGCTGTCTTAGTTCACAACAAGCACCCGAGGCTAGCTCTGCCTCGCTTACGAAGCGAGCGTCACCGTCGGCGGCGTATAGCGTCTACTTGCCGCTGGCAACGAGAGTCCAACAGCGCTCATCGGTCTTCGGCGTCGAAATCAATGGCGGCCATGTGGCGGCCACAGTTCAACAAGCTGCCGACGCCAATGTTTCCTGGGCACGCTACAATAACATCGCGTGGGCAACGGTGGAAAATGTGCCGGGCAGTCGGAACTGGACGGCCGTCAGTAGTGCTGAGGCTGAACTACTATCGCTCACCAGCCATGGTACCCAGCCTATTCTTACGATCAGAGGCACACCTCCATGGGCACAACAAGTTCCTGGATCCGCCTGCGGTCCCATTAAGCCCCCTGCACAGGCAGCATTTGCTAGCTTTATGCATGACCTCGTCACGAGGTATAGTGCCCCGCCCTTCAATGTACGCTATTACGAAATTTGGAATGAGCCTGATGCGCCAACAGTATTGAATGATAATCAATGGGGCTGTTGGGGTGAGCCAACGGATGCCTATTATGGTGGTGGCAAATTTGGCGACATGCTCAAAGTTGTCTATCCTGCTATGAAGGCGGCTAATCCAGCGGCTCAGGTAGTACTTGGTGGTTTGCTGCTCGACTGCGATCCGTCCTATCCCCCTGCCGGGACTGCTTGCACATCGGGCAAGTTCCTGGAAGGAATATTGCGGAATGGCGCGGGCAATGCGTTTGATCTGCTCGCCTACCATGCCTATACCGGCTGGAGTCCTCAACGGATAGATTGGGATCTTACAGCCTCAAAGTGGACTCAGCGTGGTGGCAATCTTTTAGGCAAACTTAGCTTTGTACGGAGCGTTCTGCAGCAATATAGTGTGACGAATAAGCCCATTCTCATGGACGAGGGAGGGTTATTGTACTATGGTGACCCCGCAACGGTTGCCAATACGACGTTTTTTGCAGATGAGGCGAATTATGTCGTGCGCTTGTACACACGAGCTTGGGCGAACGACTTGGTCGGCGCTGTATGGTATACGCTTAACGGTTCGGGTTGGCATGAGGCTGGTTTGCTTGACGCGAACCAACAGCCACGACCAGCCTATACGTCCTTCAAATCCTTAAGCACCCGCTTACAAAACACGACGTATGCCGGTGTCCTGTCGGCCGGCAATGTTGAGGGCTATGCCTTTCATAAAAGCGGGATGACCTATCAAATTTACTGGACGAATGATAGCTCGACAGTTCAACTGACGTTACCGGGCGGTACCCAAGCTGTCTATGATCTGGCGGGCAACACTATAACGCCGGCGGGAACAACCGTCACAATTAGCTTTACGCCCATCATAGTTGCGGTAAGCACACCTTAAGGGCTCAATGGACTAAACCTTTGCTTCGGATAGCTCACTTCTTCGTGATATCAGGCAGCAGGATACGCCACGTCAGTTGTGGGCTCGCCGGTGAGGTTGTCGTATTCCACAGAATGGGGGTAAAGCCGATAGCGGTACCATCCCCAATCACATACGAGGCATACCACATCGTCCCGACCTGATAAAAATCATCTGCCCACCCGAACGGCTCGGTAACCGGTGACTGCCATGGCCCAAAAGGTGAGGGTGCCGAACGCCAGACTTCGCCATTTGTCGTCCCACCCTGATCGTTTGTGTAGAGATAGAAATTACCATTATATGGCACGACAAACGGCGACTCAGAGCGCGTTGACGCGTCAACGTTCAAGGTGGCACCCAGGTCTTGCCAGGGGCCGTTCACTGTATCAGCAACAGCCTGCCCCACAATCCCTCCGGATGTATCCAGCGCTGTGTAGTACATATAGTAGCGGTTGTTGTAAGGTAAGACCATCGGATCACGGGCATCCGACCAACTAGTTGGCCCAGGGTAAACCATGGCGGGGTGATTCGGCTGAAAAACAACCCCCTGCTTTACCCAACTGAGGGGGTCGGCCGGATTCGTGCTGGTTGCCAGCATAATACTCTGCGCCATGTTGCGATTAACGCCGGCATAAAACATATAAAAGGTACCGCCCACCGGCAAAACGTATGGTGCCCAGAGCGCCGTGTCATCTGCTGCACCGGGAGCTCCTACCCCAAGCACCGAGCCTAGCTGCTCCCATGAGCAGAAATCAGCTGTGCGGGCATAGGCGAAAGTTGTCTCACCCCCACGCGGGTCGGAAGCTGAACTTGAGATCGACGCAATGTAATACATGCCTGCAAATTCAAAGACCGTTTGATCTTTAAGGTTAGTGTTAGGCACCGACCATGGTTGCTCACAAAGCTGTGCCGTGGCAGCATGGACTGGATGTGCAGGCTCGGGGGTAAGGGAAATCAGCAATACACTACAGATGAGAAGCAAGTGAATGAGACGACCTATCGATAGGGTGCTGATCGGGCAAAGATGCTGCATTAGTTCAGAACAACTCCTCTGGATGGGGACACTGCCATGGTACAATCGCTGGCGAAGTGTAGCACAGGATACAGATATTGGTTGTTGCTGGTTTGCGGCCGCGTGTAAAGTCTACAGTAACAGGTTTTGTTTTCGGCTGGTCTCTGCTCCTTGCCGTGTTTCTCGTTCAGCTGTTCCACGGCCACGGCTTCGACGATCCATACATTACCTATCGCTACTCCATTAACCTGGCACATGGCGATGGCTTTGTGTACAACGTAGGCGTACGCGTTCTGAGCACGACCACACCGCTGTACACACTCATCCTCACTCCCATGGCTTGGTTAGGCGTTGACCTCCCACTGATCAGTAACGTACTGGGCTGTCTCTGCCTTGTCCTGGGCGGATTAGCATTTTGGGAGCTGGGTCAAACCAGTGGTGCCCGGTGGGCTGGCTTGACCGGACTGCTGTTGTATCCGATTTCCCCGCTCCTCCTGCCGACACTTGGGGCGGAAAGTTGCTTGTATTGCGCGCTCATCCTCTGGGGTTGCGTCTGGTATCTGGGGTTGCATTACAACCGCGCCGCACTCATGTTAAGCTTGGCGATTCTGACGCGTGCCGACGGCGTACTCATCGTCATCGTACTCTTGATCCATTGGTGCGTATGGCGACGTGGCCTACCGCCCTGGCGAGCTCTCATGTTGGGTCTCCTGCTCACCGCCCCCTGGTTCATATGGGCCTGGTGGTACTTCGACGTACCCTTCCCTGTAACGCTGGCGGCGAAACAGCATCAAGCTCAACTGCCCCAAAGTATCCGCTTTTTTGCTGGCTTCGTTGCCAAAAGCAAGCGGTATTGGGCCCAACCACTATACCGTTTCTATGGGCTGCTTGGTGTGGTTGGCCTTGCCTATGGCAGCGTCCGTCAGCGCTGGTGGTTACTCTTGCCATTTTGGGATGTGATCTATCTAGCCGCCTACCATTTCCTGGGTGTCACCAGCTATTTTTGGTACTATGCACCGCTCGCTGTCGGTGTTGTCGCCTTAGTAGGGCTAGGGGTTGAGGCCATGGCGCGGCTGTTGGATCGTCTGAAGCAGCGACAGATCACCATCGTTAGTATTGCCGGTCTGCTGTTGGTGTTGCTCCTCGCCGAAGGTTTAGATTTGCGACGAGCCGTCCAACAACCGGACACACGCCTGGGCATCTACCGTCGAGTCGGTGAGTGGCTCGACTTGCATACAGCTCCCGATGCCATGGTCGGTACACTCGAAGTGGGCATAATTGGCTTCTATAGTCAACGTACGATGATCGATTTTGCGGGGCTGATCCAGCCTGAGACGGCGTTGCAACTCGGCCCTACGACGAGCTATGAGGATGCAGCCATCTGGGCGATAGAGCGCTTCCGACCTCAGTATCTTGTTATCCTGCGGGGCGGCTTTGCGCGCCTCGTGCGTGATCCTGTGATGGCAACGTGCTCACAGCTGATGAGTTTCAGTGATGCTACCTACCCGGGTCTCATTGATGTCTATCATTGCCCACCCAACAACCGATAGGAGTAACGATGTCTCGTTTATTACTTACATGGATTTTGCTTACGACGTTTGGCATGCGGATACAAGAGCGCAATGTGGATGTGGCAGTACAGTGCTTTGCCGGCATTCCCAGCATTACTGCTTGCTTAGATACGCCATTTAAGGGGTATTGGGAGGCAAATGGTGGCCTGCCAGTTTTTGGCTATCCGTTGACCGGACCTAATCTTGAGCAGAATCAAGACCTGAAGCGCGCGCTGGTGACACAATGGACCGAGCGCAACCGTCTTGAAATCCATCCTGAAAATACAGGACCGTATAGCATTCTGCTTGGGCGGATGGGCGACGAGCGGCTACGGCAACTCGGTCGGAGTGCGGCTACAGTGGTGCAAGAAAGCGGCCCACAGCCGGGGTGCTTATGGTTCGACACAACAAAACATAATGTATGTAATCAAGGTGCGGGAATTGGCTTCCTCAGTTATTGGCAAGCTCATGGCTTGAATGTCGTGGGCCCGGACCCATATAATCGCTCGTTGCAACTCTTTGGTTTGCCCCTAACAACACCAGAGCCCGAACTCAACGAGGCCGGTGAGATGGTGGTGACACAGTGGTTTGAGCGGGCACGTTTTGAGTGGCATCCTGACAAACCAGACGAATTCAAGGTGCTGCTCGGCCTCTTAGGTAATGAGTTGCGTCACACGAATCCGCCTACCACGACTTCGATCGTTGGTGTGGAAGTCAACCAGGGTTGGGTAGCCGCCACTGGGGGAGAATTAAAAGCTGCTCAGCCTCACTTGGTGCGCTATAACGCTATCATGTGGTCAAGCGTTGAAGCGACACGCGGCGCACGCAACTGGGCAAGCATCCAAGCGGCAACAGATGAACTGGCGGCACTAGGGCGATCAGGTACATCACCACTCGTTATTGTTCGTAGCACCCCTGCGTGGGCGCAGCAAGTGGCTGGCTCGGCCTGTGGCCCTATTAAGCCGGCAGCGCTCGATGCCTTTGCGGATTTTATGTATGATTTGGTCACTCGTTATAGTGTGGCGCCATATAACGTACATAACTGGGAATTAGGAAATGAGCCTGATGTTGGCAGCAACGTGGTGGTAGGGGACTCCGCGTTTGGCTGCTGGGGTAATCCTACCGATCCATACTATGGCGGCGGCGCCTACGGTGAGATGCTCAAGCGCGTCTATCCGAGGATCAAGCAAGCTGATGCCTATGCCCAGGTGGGTATCGGTGGTCTCTTGCTCGACTGTGATCCGACACATCCGCCCGCAGGTAAGGACTGCCAACCGGCAACGTTTCTGGAGGGCATTGTGCGTAGCGGTGCAGATGCGGCTTTCGATTTCGTTAACTACCATGCGTATAGTTACTGGAGCCCGGCCAGACAGGATTGGGATCTAGCCTCGGCATCCTGGAAAGATCGCGGTGGTACTGTGCTCGGCAAGCTTGACTTTCTCCAAAGTGTTCTGCAACGCTACGGGGTAGTGAAGCCAATCATTATGAACGAGGGTAGCTTGTTGTGCTATCCCGGAGCGCAGACCTGCCCCAGCGATAGCCTCACCGCTGATCAGGCAAACTACGCCATTCGGCTCTACACAAGAGCTTGGGCACATGGGTTGGCAGGTGCGGTGTGGTATACGTTGAACGGTCCTGGCTGGCGCTTAGGTGGCCTGCTGGATGCTAACCAGGCGCCACGCCCTGCTTATCAAGCGACCGTGCTCATGAATACGCTGCTACGAGGTGCGACCTTTATGGGTCCACTTGAGGTGCAGGGCGGCGAAGGCTATCTCTTCCGTAAAGGGAGCACAACATATTCTGTGCTATGGACGAATAGTGATTCAGTTGTGAATGTGCTGGCGCCCGTCGGAATACGAGCCCAATTCGACGCCATAGGCCAGCGGACCCCTGCCTCTGCCGCAAATGTGCAGATCGGCTTTGCTCCGGTGATCATTGAGGCCCAGCCGTAATCATGGGGGGGGTGTAGATGCCACTGGCAGCCGTTCAACTGGCTGCCAGTAGTCGTATCACAGGATAATATTACGTTCGCGCATGAGCCGTGACTTCGTTTTACGATAGAGTTCACTATAATCAAGTCGGCCCGCCGCAATATCATTACGGTATTGATCAAGCAGGGCACGAACATCAGCTTCCAGCCGTTCCTCGGCCTGAAGCTCATCGATCATAATCTCCCTAACCCCATGAATCAACTTTGTATCGTCGGCTTGGAGCCGCACATCATCCTGCTCAGCCAGGACCTCAACAATTTCTGCTGCGAGTCGCTCGACCCGCGTTGGTGAAAGCTTCATGCGATCTCCTTTCTAGCTCATCTCAATGCCCAGACGCATGAGGAGCGCGGCACAGTCGACCGCCGGGCGTGGTCGCAGCCCATCGGCGGGATGGTGTGAATCTGACCCGGCACTTATCAACAAGGCGTGCCGCTGCGCTAGGCTACTATAGAAACGCTGCTGCTCAGCAGAATGTCCTGCATAGAAGGCTTCGATGCCATCAAGACCGACATTAACCATCGCTTGCACATCTGTGGTCGTAGCGGGTATTGCATACACCCCTTTGGAGCGTCCTGGATGCGCAAGCACAGTAATCCCGCCCGCCGCATGCGTCACTGCTACTGCTTCGGCCACTGTAACGGGGTGATAGAATGTACGGAGATGTGTCATGATCCAGCCGGTCCCCGCCGCTTCATCTTCGACACCCGGCTGACGTGCGACGACGCCGTCTTTAACAAGTGCATGCCCGAGATCGGCAACGGTTGGCCGGCACCTAAGTACCTCGAATGAAGGCAGGGCGTATCCGCGCTCGCGTAGCACACTTGCCATATGCTGGGCGTCCTCTGCATTTCGCTCCGCGACACTGGTCCCTAGCTTTACAATCGCCGGCGCATGCGGTTCAACGCCGTAGATCAAAATATGCCAGAGCCGGTCGCCACAGGCCGAGTCAAGCTCAAGTCCCGGGATAACAAGCACTTCGGTCGTCTGCGCCGCATCCTGCGCGGCTTGTACTTGTGCCGTCGTATTATGGTCAGTAACTGCAATGACACCGACACCCTGCACCTCGGCGGCCTTTACCAATTGAGCTGGCTCCCAGGTCGCATGGTGCGGCGTAGCCAGTGTGTGAAGGTGAAGGTCAACTAGCATTACATCCGTCTTGTGATTCGACTGCAGCCGACGAACTTTGGCCAGAATTATAGCACGCAGCCCTAGATCGACTCTTGTTTTTCGCGTACCGTCTCAAGTTGACCAAGGTGGCAGGCCTCGCCCAGCGATACCAGGAAGGGCAGCGTGTCTGCATATTCTAAGACGCTGATCGAGGCATTTGTTACCCAAATACGGTTAAGGCGGTCCATGGGCATTCCCAGAGCGTCCGCAATTAGGATTTTGATGACAACGTCATGCGTTGATACCAGGACTGTCTCGTTGAGGTGTAACTGGAGCATCTGCTCCCGAAAGTTCAACGTGCGCTTAAGAATGTTTGAGAAGCTTTCCCCATTTGGCATTTGTGAACGGGTCGGATACATGCGCCACTCTTCGAGCCCCTCGGGATACTGCTCGCGGACTTCTTTAGCGAGCAACCCTTGCCAATCGCCGTGATGAATTTCGTATAGGGCCTTATCTTGAGTAAAGGGGACGTCGGGATGAAAACGAGCGATTGCTTCGGCGGTGCGCAATGCTCGTTGTAGCGGACTGGCGTAGATGGCATCAAGCTTTTCCAAGGCAAGGCGCTGGCCGAGCGCTTCGGCCTGCCGTATACCTAGATCGGAGAGCGGTGCATCGGCCTGCCCCTGATAACGGCTCGTACGATTCCACTCACTTTCACCATGACGAACGAGAATTAAGCGCATATGACTTGCTCCTCCGTTGCATTAAAAAGCGCGGAGGCGCATCTATTGCAAGCCCCTGCGCTCGATCCCAAGTTGTTGTACTCGATGGGTCCCGTTCTGTCAATCGTGGGAGACGCGCCACTACTAACGCCGCTTACGCAGCGCGGATGTGACGGCAATTGCACTCGCCCCGAGCGCAGCACCGGCAACGCCAAGCCAGAAACGTGAGGGCCGCAGGTCGCGGAGAATGACCCCCGCGGTGTTATAACCGGAGGCTGCAAAGACGCCGCCGCCGGGATGGGTCGAGGCACCCGTCAGATAGAGGCCGGCGATCTGCGGTACTTTGTAGCTCGATAGCTCGGGTAAAGGTCGAAAAATAAACATCTGGTCGAAGGACATCTCGATATGCATGACATTGCCGCGTAGCAGACCGAGCTTACGTTCTAGGTCGAGCGGTGTTTGAATGTAACGGTTCGTAATCGCCCCACGCATATTTGGCGCGTAGCGGTAGACGACTTCAAGCAGTTTATCTGCCTCGTGCTCGGCAAGACTATCCCAATCGGCGGTGCCGGCGGTTTCGGCCTGCAACTCGTAGGGGTGGTATTGGCCCCAGACGAACAGCGTATGCTTCCCGACCGGTGCGACGTCTGGGTCGATGGCCGAGAAGGTCATGGCAATCGCCGCCGGCGCGTGAGCCGGCATACCACGGCGATAGTCATTATAGGCTTGGACAAGATAGTCGCGCGATGGGCAGAGCAGTTGTAGACCATGGTGACTCGGATGTGGGTTGCCGCCCGAGGGTGCCGCAAGATAGTCGGGAAGCGCATCCGCAGCGCAACGAATGACCATACCAAAGCCGTTACCGACGCGTACTTGTGCGACGCGTTGGCCCAACCCCGGTGGCAAATCTTCTGGCCTGATCAGCCTAAGGAGGGTCGTTTGAACATGGGCATTTGAGACTACAGTCGCTGCAGCAAGCTGCTCGCCGCTTTCAAGCTCAATGCCACTGACCTTTCCTTGTTTGACTAGGATATGCTTCACCGGTGCATCGAGACGCACCTCGCCGCCAAAATGCTCAAAGCAACGCTGCATCGCCTGCGTAAGCATCCCTGAGCCACCACGGGGATGCTTTGCCCCACTCCGATGCAACATTGCATGCCAACCAGCAAAGTCGCCGGTGCCAATTTCGTCGGGCGGCGGCCCCGACTGAGCGGCTAGCCAGCCCAGCGCCGTCCGCATCGCCTCGCTTTCGAAGGTTTCGTTAATCAGTTGCCCATAGGAGGTAAACAAACGCCGTAGGGTATCGACCGAGCCGCCCGCGTTATCGGCTTTGTTAAATTGGCCGCCCGCCATCGCGCGCACGAGGTTACCGGCGGTCGGCGGTCGTAGAAAGGCGGCAAAGACTCCTTCATTGATCGCGCTCCAGAAGTCAACGAAGCGGCGATAGGCTGCCGCATCACGTGGGGAAATGCGGGCGATCGAGTCACAGGTCCTATCTATATCGCGCCAAAATTCAATGGCTCCTGAACCGTCGGGCAGGGGATAAAAGGCGAAGGGGTCCATATCAATGTATTCGAGCCCCCAGCGCTCTAATTCGAGTTCGCGTACCACGGGCGTCAGGTGAATCATGATATGCGCGGACGAGCCAATATCTATGCGGTAGCCACCAAACATCGTTTCGGTAGAGACTGCGCCGCCGACGATAGGTCTGCGCTCGACAACGAGCACTCGTAATCCGGCTTTCTGGAGGTAACAGGCGCAGGTCAAACCATTATGCCCAGCACCGACCACTATCACATCGTACATTCCGGCTCCACTCCCTCTATACGGGGTCAGAGTCATTGTAGCGCAAAGCGCGGGCGGCTCCGCATATCGGAGCCGCCCGCACTCTTTATAGCTACACGAGCTAGCGTTCCCAGGGGGCGTCGTTATAGCGCCAGCGGTAATAGTGCTGGCCCACATTGCCCATTTCAACCTGAAAGCCGGCAGGGTTAGACGGTGTATAGGTCAAGGTCCGGCGCTCAAAGAGTTGAATCATCACATCCTGAACCTGATCGCCGACGCGGTAATGGGTCCAGTAGGGCTCGCTGAGCGGATAGCCCATAACAAAGATCCAATCGAGCGGTAGCTGGCCAAGGTAGTCACTAAAGACATTGGGAATGTTATGGCCCAACGTCTCGCTGTAGAGCTGCTGCTTAATAGCGTAGTGTTCCAGTGATTTGTCACTGCCGGTATGGCCCTGCGCGTCTATGGTCGCGACGACCGGATAGCCGGTCGCCCGGTTGCTCGCATGATCCTTATTCAGTGAGGCAATGGCTGTAAAATCTTCGTAGCTCGGGCCGAGGGTCGTATCGTTGGCGTTACCACCAATCGGCTGGTTGGAGGGCGTGCCCTGCAGGGTTTGGTGATCACCGACCTGAATCTGGCCGCTGACAAGCTCACGAACCAGTAACCCATTCGTGACAAACCACGTAGCATGGGAGTCAGCTGCCGGTTGGGTTACTTCCATGCGCGACTTGTCCCAATACTGGACAGTCCGCTGACCACCCGGGGCTTCGGCATACGCCTCGCTCCCGGTGGCAAAGGCACTTGGCCCCCATAACCAGGAACGCTTGGTATCACCTTGTGCGACTGGCTGGTCGGTCCGAGTCCAGAGTGCTCCAAAGGCCGGATTGGCGGCAGCGACAGCTAGACCGGGGGCGCCGCCCGGCGATAATACAACATGGGTGACGCTGTCAGCCGCAACACCGATGTTTTGGGCGGCCATGCCGTCACCGCTCACTATCCAGGTGCCCGGCCGCAAATCCACCGCGCCGAATGTGCCAGAGCCATCGCTGGTCGTAAAAATGTCGGCTACTCCTGCTGAACTTAAATGGACCTGGGTATTGGCGTGTGGGCTGCCGTTCACCATGACCTGTCCCAAGATGTAGCCGATTTGTGGGTTGTTCTTCGTGGAAGGCACAGGTGCCACAGCTCCATTATTCCACAGCTGGTTGTGAAGTTGGTCCAGGAACGCATTGCGGTCGGTGCTTGCCGGGCTGGCATAGGAGTACAAGGCGGTTCCCATTAACCCACCCGCAGCATTGGCATAGCTCAGTTGGGCTATATTACCGTCAGCCGTGTTCAGCCATGCCCCCAGTCCAATGGCAACTCGCCCATCGGCGTGATGTTGTTGAACCCAATCAACCCAGTCGCGATACCATACGCGCTGGTCTGAGCGTGCCTCAGCTTCGTAATTCATGGGCAGAGCCCAATCAATGTACTTGTTGCTCAGCCAGCTGTCCCAATCCTGAAACGTCCGTCGATAGGCAGCACTCGTATGGAAGTCACCGCCCGAGGGACTATCCCCCCAAGCAATCGCTGCTACGCTCAACTGCATTTGGGGCTTCTCTGCCAGCATGTTGAGATAAATACGCTTGACGAGCTTGGTGACCTGATCGCGTCGCCATTGGGTCCACTGATCATCGGTATAGGCCGGCACATCGCTACGTCCTGTATCTGCCTGGAAGTGGGCTACGCTCGTAGGGTTGTAGCCGAAGTGCTCCGTGGGGTAGCGAATGTAATCCAAGTGGAGACCATCGAGATCATATTGCTTGACGAGATGTACTAATGTGTTGACGGTGTAGTCTGCGGCAGCGGGATGACCAGGATCCAGAAAATAGCCGCAATGGCCAGGACTCTCACAATCGCCGTGAGACCCTGTATCGGTCTGGGTAAACCAATTATCGCGGCCAGGTGCATTATAGCCATGCTTATACCAAACATGATTGGCATCAGGCTGGTTGTAGCCATCCATCCACACCGGCAGAGTTGCCACCCAGCCATGAACACGCAGTCCTTGGCCATGGGCTTTGGCAATCAAATCGGCTAGCGAATCATAACCGGCCTGCATGTCGGTGGCAATCGGCTCAAGCGAATCACGATAGTAGCTGTCGCCCCGCCGCCGTATTTGGACGATCAGTGTATTGGCCCCCGTCCGTTGGGCATCGCGTATGAGTTGATCGGTTTCGGCGGGTGACTTAATACCAGGGTGAAAGGCGTCTACCCAGAAAGCCCGTAACTGCGGTTGGGCCGCAGCGGCACTGTGCCAGGGTAGCAGCAAGGCGAAGACAAAAACCATGCAGATGAGACGACGCATGCTCAAACTCCTTGACTGGAATAACCGCATCATACCTGACCTAGCGCGGCCAAACGAGAATAGGAGGGTGACAGGCAGATGACAACCTTGGGTGGTGACCCCGGCCGGACCAAGGCTACGGTTGAACCAAAAGTGTGCTATGATCAACTAAGGCTGTGTGACCTGAAGGGAGTTCCGCCGGATGACGCAGTTGCTGCTGATCCGCCATGGTATCAATGATATGGTTGGACAAAAGAAGCTGGCAGGTCGGCTGCCGGGTGTCCATCTTAACGATGAAGGTAAAACACAGGCGGAGGCTTTGGCCGATCGCCTCCGTGATGTGCCCATTAGTGCAATTTATTGTAGTCCTCTGGAACGCACACAGGAGACAGCAGCCCCGCTGGCTCGGGTGAAGGCACTGCCGGTGCTGATCCGTGAGGGACTGAGTGAAGTCGATTACGGTGATTGGACGGGTCAGGTAATCGACGAGTTGAGTAAACTCGATCAGTGGCGGGTGGTACAGCTCTATCCCAATGGTATGCGTTTCCCCGGCGGCGATAGTATGCGCGATATGCAGGCGCGGATCGTTAATGAGCTTGAAGCTATCGCGGCGGACCATCCGCGGGAGATTGTAGCCGTCATATCGCATGCTGACTTAATTAAGGCTGCGCTGGCGCACTACTTAGGTGTACATTTCGATTTGTTTCAACGGATCGTCGTAAATCCAGCTTCGGTGAGTGGCATTATGCTGACACGCTATGGACCACACGTGTTCCGCATTAACGATGATGGCCCTTTGAAGTTAGAGCCTGAAAAAGAAGAAGCAAAGCCGGCTGGCGACGCTGGTCCGAGTGTGCAGGCGAGCCAAACTTGATTTGGGCCGACGGCACACCCTACGATAGTTTGAGGAGATATGCCCGAGTTTACCTATGATTTTGATCCGGTTGACCAGATAACGGTTGGGGCTGTTGGGCTACCTGGTCAGCGCACGTTTTATCTGCAGGCTCGTCGTGGACGCAGCCAAATCTCGTTTGTGGTTGAGAAAGAGCAAGTGGGTGCGCTCGCTGATGCGGTTGAGCAGTTACTCGAGGGCCTTGCCGAAAAAAATCCGCTCCTGAGTACTTCCGAAGACATGATCGCCTTTGCGAACATGGATCTGCGTGAGCCGCTTGAAGAAGCATTCAGGGTGGGCCAGCTTGGCCTCGGCTACGACGAAGGTCGAGATCTGTTGATCATTATTGCTCAAGAGCTGGGTGGTCGGAGCGACGATGAGGAAGCGAGCGAAGGTGAAACGGAGCGCCTCGAAACGGCGCGGCTCACCTTCCGGCGTGAGCAGGGCCGAGCCTTAGCACAACGCGGCAACGAAGCCGTTACCAGAGGCCGGCCCCGCTGTCCACAATGCGGCGAACCGATGAATTCCGAAGGGCATTTTTGCCCGAAACGTAATGGCCATCGCGTCGAAGCGGTTGAGGGTTAAGCGGTCGTAATTGAGGGAGCAGGATGGAGGACGAACAACCCACCAGCGTAACCGTGGATCAGGTGCTAGAGCTACTGGCTCATGGTGAACTCGAACTGACCGGCCTCATGCCCGACTCGTCGAACTATACCTTTCTGACCGAGGTCAAGGACAAGGCGACCTCCGCATTGGCGATCTATAAACCACGCCGGGGCGAACGGCCGTTGTGGGATTTCCAGCGTGGTACGCTGTGTCGGCGCGAAGCTGCCGCTTTTGCCGTGAGTACGGTTTTAGGTTGGAATATCGTGCCACCAACTGTGCTGCGCGATGCCGAACCACACGGCCTTGGCTCACTACAGCTCTATATTGAGAATGATCCTGAAGTCCATTACTTTGCGTTGCGCGGTGGTTATGATGAAGAGTTTAAGCGCATAGCAGCCTTCGACATTCTGGTCAACAATGCTGATCGGAAGGGTGGCCATATTTTGCTGGGGAGCGATGGCCGAATTTGGGGCATCGATCACGGTATCACCTTTCATGCCGAGCCTAAACTGCGTACTGTGATTTGGGAATATGCCGGACAATCTATTCCCGAGCCGCTGGTCGGTGACTTGAAGGGGCTCAAGGAGCGCATGGCAGATGGCGACGATTCGTTGCCGGGTATGCTTAGTGAATTACTTGATAAACAAGAGATTGTGGCCTTCCGTCGCCGGCTAGATCGCCTCATCCAGCGTCCTCAATTTCCTACGCCGGGCGGTGGCCGCTCAATGCCTTGGCCGCCAATCTAGGAATTGAGGGCTTGCATAAACCTGCGTGCGACGTCTTCCCATCGACACTCGCGCACCACGAAGTCACGGCCATTCCGCCCGAGGTGCGCTCCGATCTGAGGGTCAAGAAGCTGGTCTAAACAGGCGTCGAACTCGCGGTAGGAGCGGAACCATAGCCCCGCGTTGGCCTGCCGGCAATGATCGACGGTGACGGCACAGTCGGCATGAACCAATGCCGGGGTACCATGCAGCCACGCTTCCATGACCGCCAGCGAATAGCTCTCAAGCACACTCGGCATGCAAAAAATGTCAGAGGCCGCATAGGCATTATACTTTTCGGCCTCGCTTACAAAGCCCAGATCATGAACCCAGGAGCGAAGTGCGGGCGGGATGTGCAGTGGCCCAGGACCGGCGACAAGTAGTTGGAGGTGCGGGCCATGCTCCGCCCATCGGCGCTCAAGAAAGGCCAGCAGCAGTGGGAAGTTCTTGGTATGGTCCCGGCGTCCGATGAAAAAAAGCAATGGTCCTTCCAGACCGTGGGCACGGCGAAAGGTTGCTCCAGCGCCTTGGGCAGCTAGGTCAATCCCTTCGCCGACAATGGGACAGCGAGTTGCGGGCAGGCCACTGAGCTGCTGGATGAGCTGTACTTCGCCACGGCTATTCGCCATGACGAGTGGCACACTACACAGCAGGTGGCGAGTCGTCATGTAGCGGGCGTAGGGTTCATCATGCAAACAAGGAATAAGGGCTGCACGATCGCCGACCAACTGCGCACCGAAAAAGGTGGTCGGAAAGGCATATAAAAAGAAGACCCAGCGCCGGCGATGCCGCTCGGTTGCCAGCGTTGCCAGCAATTCATCACTACTGGTCAGTGACTCAAGTAAGTGCCATTCAAAGATCGGGCACTTGTCTAGACCAAAGCGTGCAGGTGAGCGGCGGACCATCGGTGGCAAATGACCGCACGTTGCCGGAAAGCGCCGGATGGGGATCCCGTCCACAGTTGACCAGCCCGCTGAGTAATAGGGTGCCAACGGCGCACGAGCATCCCGCGCTGTCGTCGTCCATACCTCGACCGGCACGCTGGCCCCCTGCAATGCCTGGACCAACTGTCGGGCGTGTGCTTCCGCTCCACCAGCCGTATCGGGACCGTACCACGGCAGGACGATAGCGACCGGCGTGTCGATGGGTGGAGAGCTAGTGGTCATGCTGGGCGGCTTGGAGCCGTGATGTTTCGGCCTGCAGGGCGGCTGCTAGTGCCGATAGGTCAATCAGAGTGTCAACGACGGCTGCGTTCCATTCATTTTGCTGCACGACGACCGGATCAACCGCTGAGCTGACGCTACGGCGCACTACTCGGTTGATCAGCGCCCACAATCGTTCATACGTCGTCCGCCCGATCAACGCCGGGCTTCCAATGACCCGGCTCCGTTCACGTAATTGTGGCTCGAGCTCACCGAACTGCAGCAGTGGGAAAAAGGGCTCTGCTGGACCTGCGTGAGTTGCGGCATGCACTTCGGCCATAAGTTCGTCGACGGAAATGCTAGTGCGGCTCATGAAGGTGCGCCACCTCGCTAGCTAATGCTTGCTGAGCTTGGTAAAGTAAGCTCACCGCGCGGGCAACGGCGGCATTATAGGTATTTTGCTGCTGCACAATCGGTTCGAGGTAAAAGCGAAGCGCCCGGCGAACCAGGCGCTGGACAAAAACCTCGATCCGTTGGCGTGGGGTATGCCATATCAGCGGCCAATGCACACTTACAGCACGCAAAGCCTCAACCTCGGCGACACTTTCGGCCAGAGCAACGGTATCGACGCCCAGAGCCAGATGACGTGACGCATCATCCTGCAAACCCTGTGCTGCTCGGACTTCAGCCCGTAACTGCGCCATGATCATCCCGACATCAAGTGCTGCCTCGTCCATGTTCGGCTCCATGCATCCTGCATTTAGGCTAGCGGGCTACAAAAGGCGAGGGCCCTTCGCCGCGATTTGCACTGACTCCCGAAAGGTTCAAGGCCCGCTGTAGTTGAACGTCTTTGGTGTTCAAGATGTCGTCAGACGACATACCCTTGATGTCACGGGGCGTGAGTGCGCGCACGCCGCTAGGTAACGCGACCGTGATGTCGGGTGAGACCCCTTCGCGACGCAGCGAACGTCCTTGGGGGGTGCGCCACTGGCCAATCCCAATCCAGACAGCTGAACCATCAGGTAGCTGAGAGGAGTTGAGGACCGTGCCGGTGCCGAAGGTTGGAACCCCGAGCACCGTCGCGCGACGATATTCTTGCAGCGTCGCCGCAAAGATTTCGGAGGAGGAGGCCGAGCCACCGTTGATGAGTACCACCATTGGTAACTTCAGTTCAGGATGATCGTTGGTTGCGCGCTCGAGCAACTCAGGGCCGTTGCGCTGCTCCTGCCGTAAAACGATCTGATCTTTGGGGATGAAGAGGCTCGTGACGCCCACTGCTTCTTTCAAATAGCCGCCAGGATTATCCCGCACATCTAAGATAATCGCGCGCGCCCCGGCCTGCTTCGCTTCGTTAATGCGATCTTGCATGGCCTGGGTCGCGTTTCCAGCAAATTGGTTCAAGCGAATAAAGGCGACCTTGCCGGGGAGCATGCTCCATGAGGTCGAGGGAATGGTTACCGCCGCACGGATAATGGTGAGCTCCTTGTTTAACTCTTCACCCAAATGGCGAATGGTGATCGTTACGGGGGTCCCGGGTTTGCCACGAATCTCAGCTACGACCTCTTCGATGGTTAGTCCTTCGGTGGTCTTGCCGTTGACTTTGACGATAACGTCACCGGATTTTACACCGGCGGCTTCGGCAGGTGAGCCTTCAATGGGCGTTACAATCGTCGGCACGCCGCCCTCAATGTCGACATAGGCACCAATGCCCTCGAAGGAGCCGTTGAGACGCTCATTTTCCTGCTTGACTTGGACGGCAGTCTCGTAACGGGTGTGGCCTTGATCGCCTAATGAATCGAGCATGCCGTTGATCGCCCCGGTAATCATCCGGTCCGGCTTAATGGCGGTGGGATCAACGAAGCGATCTTGCGCGAGATGCCACACACGCCAGAAGTCGGCAAACTGAGTGCAAATATCTTTCGACTCAGTACAGTTGCCATTTTGAGCTTCTTGTCCCCGCACATAGCCGAGCCCGGTGCTGAGCGAGAGCATCAAGCACATCACGACTGCTACTATCCAAAGCGGGGGGCGCCACATCGCTACCCTGCGCATACTCTACTCCTTGCTGCCACTTCAACTATACTTGTTTCTGATACTCGTCGCAACATATGTAGCCTTAACCTGGAAAGGAGTTGCACCGGTTGTATGCCTAAAATCCTACACTTGGCCGATATCCATATCGGTATGGAAAATTATGGTCGCATTGATCCGGCGACCGGTATGCATAGCCGTCTAGTGGACTTTCTCGACCGCCTGGACGAGGTGTTGAACTATGCCCTCGACACAGAACCGGTCGATCTGATCTTGATTGCTGGTGACATTTATAAGTCGCGCCAACCTAATCCTACGCATCAACGTGAATTCGCGCGGCGGGTCCGCCGGATTGCAGAAGCAGGTATTCCGCTCGTTCTACTAACGGGCAACCATGATGTACCGGCGGCCAGCGGGCGAGCGCACTCCGTCGAAATTTTCAGTACGCTCCAAATTGCCAATGTCATTATTGCCGACCGTCTGCGCACATATACTATTCCTACGCAGGGCGGGCCGGTTCAGATCGTTACTGTGCCCTGGCTTAACCGCCAGTCATTGCTGACGAAGGACGATTTGCAAGGCTTGCCGATGAGCGCGGTCGAAACGGAAATGATAAGTCGTGTCGAGCGTTGGCTTGAGGAAATTATGCCAAAACTCGACCCCGCTATTCCAACCATGTTGACCTTTCATGGAACTGTGAGTGGCGCAACGTATGGGGCAGAACGTTCAATTATGCTGGGCCACGATTTGGTGTTGCCGCGGTCAGTCGTTGCACAGCCGGGTGTGGACTACATCGCATTGGGGCATATTCACAAGCACCAGTTGGTCGGCGATAACCCGCCGGCGGTCTATCCGGGTAGTCTAGAGCGGATCGACTTTGGTGAAGAGCGCGAACCAAAAGGTTTTGTGATGGTCGACCTCGATAAAGACCGTACGACGTGGCGCTTTATCGAGGTTCATGCACGCCCCTTTGTGACGATTGAGGTCGATGTGCGCGATCACCCTGAACCTCAGCAGCGGGTGTTGCATGCGATCCAAAAGCTGCGGCTGGCCGGAGCGGTCGTGCGGGTGCTGGTCCAATGTAAGACTGAGCAGCGGGCCCACCTTGACGAGCGGGCGCTCCGGGAGTCGGTTGAGGCGGCGGGGGCAGCCTATGTGGCGGCCGTGGTGATCGAGGCTGAGCGTATTCAGCGGAGCCGGTTTGCTGCTGTCGCGGACGAACTGCGGGGTGGGACAACTCCGCGACGGGCTTTGGAGCTCTACCTTGAGTCGAAACAGGTGACGGCAACACGTCAGGCGCAGTTGATGGATGCCTTTGATCATTTGCAGGATGAGCCAGAGGAATAAGCTGGAACGGTAATCCTGCTATACTGCTTTTGTGAACAAAAGTACAAACAGGAAAAGACTGTGCCGGCGTGGGTTTATTTATCATTAGAGCTTAGTACCCTCGTGCTCTTTGTGCTCACGGCGGTGCATGCCCAACGGCGGGGCTGGGCAATACTGCTGGAGTTGGTGACCGCCGCAGTTTATGGAGTGCTGCTGGAATGGTGTGACATCGCGATCTACGGCACGTATAGCTATTCGACCGGGTTTTTCTTGCGGGTCGGGCCAGTGCCAATCACGATTGGGTTGTGCTGGGCGTTATTGATCTATGGGGCGATGCTGTATAGCGATCAGCTGGGGATGCCGGTGTGGGCCGCGCCATTTGCTGATGCTATTTGGGTAATCGTGTTGGACCTGTCTTTTGATG
>JBBRHB010000008.1:0-22660 GCA_038223355.1 Chloroflexales bacterium | reverse complement strand
CTGGGCATAGCACCTGCCGCAATATTAGCCGCAAGTGTGGGTAAAAATGGCCAAGGCGCATTGAGGTCAGTCGTATGGTAGCCCCCAAGACGCCGCCCCGCACCAATAATATACCGTGTAATAGGAAGCTGGGTTAGTGTGAAGTAGGATTCATGCCAGTGTGACGAGGTAGGATGCAAGAAATCTTCCAATGCACTACTCGTAGCAATCCATTGCGACTCATCAGGATGCAATGGTATTGCCGGCAAGCCGCTGCAGCAGATGAGCCCAACGAGGAGGCTGAGCAGTGGTACTTCCCATCGACAGAGCATGAGGTAACGTGAGAGCCTTGCTGTGGCAAACGTACGTGTCAGCATAAATAATCTTTGTACATTCCATGGACGAGGTACGATCAAGGTAGATGAGTTCCAGCTTAACCGAGATAGCGCACAAAGAAGATGGCGCCACAGAGGTACTGAACAACAGATAGATCCGTCAAAAGTGCTACCAGCCTCGTTGGCCAGCGCCTTATGCCGATGGCAGTTAGCAGCAGCAGTGGGACGGTGAAATCTAGGGTGTAACGCGGGCCGAATTGAACGTCACCGGGACCCATTAATAGGAGAATAGGTAGAGCCGTCAATACGATTGAAGCTAGTAGGGCCAGCGTTGACCATCTGGGACGACCAGTGACAACACCCCAAAATGCCCCGATGAAAAGCGGCGTGAGCAAAAATAGACTGCCGCCCATAACCGTCATCTCTCGAAATGGCAAGGGATAAAAGATATACTGAAAATAAAAGTTCGTCGGGATATAGTGCACGTTGAATGCACCATAGCGCTGATACGTTGGAATGAATTGATGCGCCATTTGGTGAAAGGCAATCCCTGCTTCGAAGGGACTCCCAAAGCGGAGATCGTTATAGACGGCGAGGAGGGCGACGACGAACGCCACAGGCATGAGGCCGACAGCTATGTAGCTGATCAATGAACGTAATGGCAAGCTACGGTGCCGGTATAAGAGATAGTAGGCGGGCCAGATAGCTGTAAACACAAGATGATTACGCGATAGCACAGCAGCGGCAGTCGCCAATCCGACTAAGAAAAACGCCCGGTAACCGATGACGTTGAGTGCGGCCAAGTATGCGAGTGCGACACACCCAAAGGCAACAACCTGTGATGTGAACCATACTCGGCCGAAAGGTACGAGTGTCATTTGAACCGTGCCCAAGGCAAACGTGAGCACGAGCAGGCTGCGTTGGAGGGGACGAAGTCGGATCACGCGCCTGGCGCAGGCACTGCGGATGATCATAGCGACCGCAGCAACGTTGAGAGAACCTACAACCAGGGTGAACAGCACGTCACTGAAGCCAACGCCAAATAAGGCAACGAAAGGCATCAGTAAGATAGCCGGGAAAGGAGGCCAATAGAGGAAATACTGTGAACGGTATATGCTCAGATCGTGCGTGTTAGGCGGCACTAAACGGAGATGCAGTGAGCCGTGCAGGAAGGCATCGGCAAGATAATTCTGGTATGGATACTGCGACGAAACAAAAATATTTTTGTGTGCCGCCACGATGGTGTAAACGGCCAATGAGAGGAGCGCACTCCAGAGGGGTCGGTCCCACAGAAGCAGAGATCGCCGTAGGCAATTGCGTATTTCACTGAATGGAACCGCTATCCGCTCGGCCATAGTTGCTTGCAGTTGCATAAACACCCATGTAAAAAGATTGCATCAGGCTACCGCGAGGCACCACGCGAAGCATGTGACCGTATCGTAACGCGCGGGTGCCATAGTAATATCGCACAGAAGTACTGTCGTGACCTACACAAACGGCTCTGTTACAATGTTTTCAAAGTAGAGGAGATCAAGCAGTGCGCGTGATCGCAGCTTTTGGCGGAGTCGTACTCCTGGTTACCATTTTGTTCGACGCGTTTCAAACCATGATCTTGCCACGGCGGGTCGCTCAAGGAGTACGGTTGACGCGCCTCTTCTACCGCTTGAGCTGGGTGCTCTGCAAGACTGGCGCGCGCCTCATACGCCCCAGCAACCGGCGTGAGAACTATTTGAGCTTTTATGGCCCGCTTTCACTCCTCTTGCTCCTGGTGATCTGGGCAGGTAGCCTGGTCGCGAGCTTCGCCTGCTTGCAATGGGCACTTGGCTCGCATTTAACTGTGGCCCAGGGCACACCGTCCCTTACTACTGATCTCTATATGAGCGGCACAACCTTTTTTACACTCGGATTAGGCGATGTTACTCCCAATTCGGCCCTTGCTCGCGTGCTGACTGTGATCGAAGGTGGGACGGGCTTTGGCTTTCTAGCCGTCGTCATCGGCTACCTACCGGTCCTGTACCAGGCCTTCAGCCGCCGCGAAGTCAGCATCTCGCTGCTAGACGCGCGGGCAGGTTCGCCACCCAGTGCAGGTGAGCTTTTGCGGCGGCTGAGACCTGATCAAGACACGGGGCCGCTGGTGGAGCTGTTGCGAGAATGGGAACGCTGGGCTGCTGAACTGCTCGAAAGCCATATTTCGTTTCCTGTGCTCGCCTACTATCGATCACAGCATGATCAACAGTCGTGGCTAGGCGCACTGACCACGATCTTGGATTTGTCAGTATTGGTCATAGTCGGATGTGACGGCCCGACGGCCAATGTGGCCCAACTCACCTTTGCCATTTGTCGCCACGCGGCCGTCGACCTGTCGCAAATCCTTAGTGCACGGCCACAAGGCAACTCCGCGACCCGTTTACCTGCCGCAGATTTTCAAAAGCTGCGGGCGATGCTTGAGCCGGCCGGTGTGTTCATCCTGCCGAACAGCAAGGAGGAGCAACGCTTGCAGGAACTGCGAACAATGTACGAGCCGTATCTTACGGCGTTGAGCCAGTATTTATTGATAGCATTGCCGGCCTTCGTCCCAGCAAATGGGGCAAACGACGACTGGCAGACGAGTGCGTGGGAACATGCCAATCCCGGCGCATCCAGCTAGGCTGCCAAGCCAGGGCGACGGCGACTAAGGCGTAGAAACCGCGCTTAGGGTAGGAGCGTAAGCAGATGGACATAGTTGCCAACGGTACGAGCGCTACGGGCGAGGAATATTATACCGATAGCGCCGTTATCAAGCAGTTTATCAAGAAAGTTCAAGCGGCGATGGAACAGACCGAAGCGCCGGCAGAGCTGGTTGAGCAGCTCAAGCCGGCCTTTGGGAAGCTGCTGCAAAACGACAGCTGGCTACCCGAGATGTTCGCCCAGCCTTATACATCCGGTGGCATGGGGGGCGGCATCGGCCAGTATCTGCTCTACCGCGCTGCCGACCGTTCGTTGACGCTCTTTTCATTGGTCGTGCCACCGGGTTCGGCGACGCCGATTCATGATCACCTGGCGTGGGGCCTCGTGGGAGTGTATCGGGGCGCGCAAAGGGAAGAGGTCTACAGACTGGATGAACGAGATTATGAGGCAGGAACGGCCCGCCTTGCCGTTAAGGCGGTCAATGCCCTGCACAGCGGTGAGTTCTACGCGCTGCTGCCACCGGATGGCGACATCCACCGGGTGGAAACGACGTCAGCCGAGCCCTCGATTTCGATTCACCTGTTGGGCAACGATGCAGGTTGTATCCTACGCCATCGCTTCGAGCTTGACAGCAACGCGGTGGTCGCCTTTCGATCGGGGTATAGCAATCGGCCGTGTACAGAAGAGGAACAGAAGCGATCGTTGGGCAGCATAGAAACGTAAACTACGACGGCGCCTGGAGCCGATCCGCCAGGTCATTCAGGGACTTCACCACCATCGAAGGGCGCGGACCGAGTGGGTCAAAGAGGCCGTCGGAGCGGTCAAGCCATGTCGCGGCTATACCGACGGCCTGAGCACCAATCAGATCGAATGGATTGGAGGAGATGAGGCGCACGGCGGAGAGGGGCTGCTCTAGGTGGTCAGCAAGGTAGCGATACACGCGGGGCGAAGGTTTGTAGATGCCGACAGCGTCGACGCTGATGAGGTCGCTGAAGTACGGACGGAGCTGCGCGCGCTCGGCAACGGCCGCCAGCATTGCCGGACTACCGTTTGAGAAGATGACCATGGTATAGCCAGCCTGCTGTAGACGGCCCAGGCCCGGCTGGACGTCGGCGAACCGTTCTAAATCGTTGTATTGAGCCAGCAGTGCGGCTTTGTGTGCGGCAGGTAAGGCTTGGCCAGAAGCCATCAGGGCATAATCAAGCGCCTTACCGGTAATGATCTCAAAGCTTTCGTAGCGTTCCATCACACTTAGGCGGAAGGTGAACTCAAGCTGCTTCTGGCGCCATTGTTCTGCCACCTGCAGCGCATTGCTTGGAAGATATACTGCGAGCTGCTGCCAGATACGAATGGGATCTACAAGCGTACCATAGAGATCAAAAGCAAGTGCTTCGCGCGCCTCCACAATGTCCTCCTTAATGTCGCAGGGTGGCGGGGGCAATATCCCGAATCGAGGCGTCGATCAGCTCCACCGGATGAACGACCGGCAGTGGGTGACCGGCGCGCTCCAGGCCATTCATAATTTGTAATAAACAGCCGGGATTGCTGGTAGCGATTACATCGGCTCCGGTTGCCAGCACATGCTTGACTTTGCGGTCACCAAGCTGCTGGGCCGGCACCGGCTCGGTTAAGTTATAAATACCGGCGGAGCCACAGCAAATGGCCGCCTCCTCAATTTCAGCGATCTCAAGACCGGGTATCGTGCTTAGCACCGCCCTGGGCTGCAACTTAATACCCTGTGCATGCTGGAGGTGGCAAGCGTCGTGGTAGGCGACGCGCAGCGGGAGCGGATAGCGTGGAGCGTGGGGCTCCAGCTCGGCTAAGAGTTCCATGATATCTTTGCACTTAGCGGAGAAGGCCCTGGCCCGCGCGGCATATACTGGATCATCACGCAACAGGTAGCCATATTCTTTGAGCGTCGAGCCGCAGCCGGCGGCGTTGATAACCAGGGTATCGATCTCGGCCTTTTCCCAGATCTCGATCATTCGACGGGCCAAGGCCAGCGCATCGGCTTCTTCCCCGGCATGGACCATCAAGGCACCACAACAGCTTTGGTCGCGTGGGACAACGACTTCGCAACCTTCGGCTGCCAGGACGCGCGCCGTCGCCGCATTGACATCAGCGAAAAAGACGCGTTGCACACAGCCGAGCAGCAAGCCCACACGCCGGCGGCGCGTGCCATGTGCTGCAATCTGGCGAGGCAGCCGTGAGCGCAATCCGCTGAGCGACACCGGCGGCAGGAGCGCTTCCATGGCTTTAAGCCGAGCCGGCAGTAATTTTAAGCCGCCTGAACGTTGCACGAGGCGACGCAGCCCCGAGATCTGATAGAGCCACAAGGGCGCGGCCAAAACGCGGAGCCGGTTGGGATACGGAAACAGGGCGAACAAGAGGCGACGAAACAGCTTATCGGCCAGTGTCCGGGGGTAATGCCGTTCAATTTGTGATCTGGTCGCCTCGATCAGCTTATCGTATTGCACCCCCGAAGGACAGGCGGTTACGCAGGCCATACAACCCAGGCATTGGTCAAAGTGACGCACGTAGGTACTATTGAGCTTGGCTTGGCCCTGATTACCCATGTTCATTAAATAGATGCGTCCCCGGGGCGAGTCCATCTCTTCACCCCATAATAGATAGGTGGGGCAGGTCGGCAAACAAAAGCCGCAATGGACGCATTCGTCGATCAATTCGGGCGACGGCGGGTGAAACGAGTCAAAGATGGCCGACCCCATCAGATACCTCCTACAAAGCGACCCGGGTTGAGAATGCCTTGTGGATCAAAGTGCTCCTTGACGCGGCGCATCACGGGCAATGCGGCAGGAGAACTGCCCCAGACGTCGATCCGCTGCTTGACCGCTGCAGGACAGGACAGCACCACGAGCGAACCACCCAGGGCTTCGACCCAGCTGCGTAGCAGCTTGACTGCGACCAGTACCACTTGTTCGTTAGCTCCCGCCAGCCGCAATGTACCAACACCAAGGGCCTGGGCCACCAGGTCCCACTTGAGGCGCAGCGCCCCGGTAAGCCGCTCGACCTCACCAACCAGCTGCGCCTGTTGTGTAGGCAGGAGACTCGTTTTACATATCACGGCATCCGGATCATCACGCCATAATGCTTCGCGCGCCTGCCACGGCACCAGTTCATCCGCTGCCGTCGCTGCTGAGCAATCCATCGTTAGGCAGAGGCGCGCAAGTTGCTCACTCTGAACATTCATCGCAGCAGTGCTACCCACAAAGCAGACGTCCACCTGCACCGGCTGATCGGTTCCAGCCCGCAGTTGCACACTGACCGGCACGAGCGTGGAGTCAAGCACACGTAGCAGAAGGTCATTGGCGAGCACCGCAGTGGGGACATTAATGGTCATGGTTCGGAGCGCCTGGGGCAGCGGATACAGGCGGAAGGTCGCGTCCACGATGACCCCCAGCGTGCCGAATGAGCCTGTTAGTAGCTTGGGCAGATCATAGCCGGCCACATTCTTAACTACCTTGCCGCCACTGCGTGCGATTGTGCCATCGGGCAAGACAACCGTGATGCCAATGATCAAATCGCGTAATGAGCCATAGCGTAAGCGCAAGGCCCCGCTGTCATTGGCGGCTAGCACGCCGCCGATGGTCGCTTGATGGGGCCATAGCGGGTCTAACGCCAGTTGTTGGTTGTGCTCCGCCAGTTGCTGGTTAAATGCTGCCACCGTGCAACCGGCTTGCACTGAAGCAGTCATATCACCCCAGGCATGCTCAAGCACTTGGTTGAGCCGGCACGTCGATAGGATGAGTTCAGCAGCGCGAGGCGCATTGCCCCAACCGACCTTGGTCCGTCCGCCCCGTGGCAGGAGATGGACGCCGGCATCGTTAGCCCAACGCATGACGGCGCTAACTTCTTCAATATCGGCAGGCTCAACGATCAGTTGGGGCTGGAGGCCATCAACCACATCGCCGGACGTCGCACTATAGACGTGCTCCGCCCCGACTAGGGCGCTTAGCTCCGCTTGCAGTAACACAGATTGGGTCACCATCCGAGCTCCTTAAAAGAGTTCTGCGATACCTGCGGTTTCAAGAGGATGCGGCTCGTAACGACCCGGTTTTTCGGCACAGAGGCGCGTCCGTGGGAAAACCTTGTCGGGGTTCGATAAATGGTAGGGATCGAAGGCGCAACGGACCAACTGCATCGTGTCCAGATCGGGCTCGGCAAACATGACCGACATAAACTGCTGTTTTTCCCGTCCGACGCCGTGTTCGCCGGTTATGGACCCTCCCGCGTCGACACACAGCTTCAGAATGGCAAAAGAAAGCTCTTCGGCAATGTGCTCCTGACCCGCGATTGTCCGGTCATACAGGACGAGTGGATGCAGGTTACCATCGCCAGCGTGAAAGACATTCGCGACACGCAGTCCGGCAGCGGTACTCAATGCCCCGATATCGCGCAGGACGCGCGGCAAAGCAGTGCGGGGAATCACCCCATCCTGGACAATATAATCCGGCGAGATGCGGCCCATGGCGGCAAAGGCAGCCTTACGGCCCTTCCACACTACGGCCCGCTCGGACTCGGATTGTGCCAGCCGGAGTTCCCAGGCACCACAGTCACCACAAATAGCTTTGACCTCCTGCATCAGCAGCTCTACCTCCGCAGTGGGGCCGTCGAGTTCGACCAACAGTAAGCCATCACACAGCGGGTAATGGGCGTGGACAGCAGCCTCAGCAGCTTGAATCGACAGCCGATCCATCATCTCGATTGCCGCCGGTAAAATGCCACGAGCAATAATTTCGCTGACGGCAGCGCCAGCCTCATCGGGCGAGTTAAAGGCAGCCAACAGGGTTTGGACTGCTTCGGGTCGCTTTATGATGCGCAGTGTTATCTCTATAGCAATGCCGAGGGTCCCCTCCGAACCAACAAAAATACCCGGCAAATCATAGCCGGGTGTATCGAGCGCACTGCCGCCTAATTCGGCTAAGTCACTATTCGGTAGAACCACCTTCAGGCCGAGCACATGGTTAACCGTAAAGCCGTATTTCAGGCAGTGTGCCCCACCCGAGTTCTCGGCGATGTTCCCGCCAATCGTACAGACGGATTGAGAAGAAGGATCGGGCGCATAAAAATAGCCGTGGGGCGCGACCCGTTGGGTGACGGCGGCATTAATCACTCCCGGCTCGACGACCACCCGTGCATTAGGCAGGTCGACATGGAGGATGCGGTTGAGCCGCGCTAAGCTAATGACAATACAGCCAGTGACCGGCAACGCCCCGCCACTCAAACCGGTGCCGGAGCCGCGGGCGACAAACGGGATGCGTTCCTCATGGCAGATGCGCACGATGCGCTGGACTTGCGCACCTGTGGCAGGCAAGACTACGGCGGAAGGCATAACGCGGAAGTTCTTCAAGCCATCACACTCGTAGGTCCGCAGCTGATCCGGCTCTACAATCAGCCCATGTGTGCCCACGACGTCACGCAGTTCATCAATGATGCGGTTTTCCATCGGCGTTCCTCGACCGTGAGTTACGGGTGGACGGGATTATGCCCATAGTATAAAGTATTTCAGCTAACGATGCGCGGACTGGTTTCAGGTGAGACATACCTGACCAAAATATCGCCAGGCTCCGCCTTCAGTGCTGCGCACATCCGGTCAAGCGTGTCGAGATCAATACGCGTTGCCCGACCGGTATAGCGTGCATGTGCCGTGTTATATGCGACTTGGGCGCGTTCGGCCAACGCCTTGATCGTTAAGCCATCTTGCTTGGCCAGTTCGCCAAGCCGCAGCTTCACCGTCATGGAGTCCCCCTGTCAGATGAGTGCTACCACTATAGAACTTCTTCCGCATACACTCAATTACTAAAGTACGCATCTAGCTATGTACATGGCGTCCCCGGTATGCTACACTTCGCCGATATGGGGTAATCGCACATGACCCAATCTACTCAACTGACGAGCAGTGATGCGGCAGCACAGACCGGTGGCAGTTACGCGGATTTAAAGCGGCAGATTCAGCAGGCGGGGCTTTTAGAAAAGCAGCCAACCTTTCTGATTATCAGGATCATTTTTAATCTCTGCCTGCTGGCGATCAGCATCAACATTCTGTTTGTAACAGACCGGCTCGCGATCCAGATGCTAGACGCGGTCTTTATGGCCTTCGTGTCGGTTCAAATTTCTTTCATTATCCATGACACCGGCCACCGGCAGGCCTTCCGACGCACCAAAACCAACGACCTCGTGGGCATGGTTCACGGCAACCTGCTATGGGGCGGTAGCTATGCCTGGTGGGTGGAAGTGCACAACCAACATCATGTCAACCCAAATACCCCCGAAGCCGACCCACACATTGATATTGCCGTACTCGCCTTTTCGCAAGCGGAAGCCCTTGGCAAGCATGGAATATTGCGCTTCTTGGTGAGATACCAAGCGTACTACGTCTTCCCGATAATGCTCTTCACAACACTTAGCCAGACCAACGAAGGGCTGCGTTACCTGCGCGACCGGCGCTGGAAGTACCGTCGCCTGGAAGGTGTACTTTGGTTGGCCCACGTTGTCATCTACTGTTCTGTCCTGGTTGTGGCGCTTGGCCTGCCGACCGCAGTGCTCTTTATGCTCGTCCACCGTGGGTTATCCGGCTTGTACGCTGCGTCTATCTTTGCGCCCAACCATAAAGGCATGCCGCTGATCGACAGCGACGCCGAAATCGACTTCTTGCACCAGCAGGTGTTGACTGCGCGTAATGTACAGGGCGGCCGCTTCGTTAACTTCTGGTGTGGGGGTCTGAACTACCAGATTGAGCATCACCTGTTCCCAACGCTCCCACGAAACAAGTTGTACCTAGCTCAGCGTATCATTCGGCAATTTTGTGCGAGCAATGACATCCCATATTATGAAACCGGGTTAATACGTTCATACATCGAGATCGTACAAGCTTTGCACGTTGCGAGTGCCCCTTTACGTCGCCCACCGCTTGTACAATCAGCATAATAGGCACTAACTGCTCCCATAGAGTGTATCCCAAAGGAAAAAAAAGGACTACTATGTTAGCGAAACTCACTCAAGTGGAACTCCAGCGTTGGATCGCCGATGCCCAGGCTCGTAGCCGGCCCGTTCTGCTTTCAGGTCTCGATCTTGAAGATGCTGCACTGCATGATGCTCACTTGGCTGGCGCATCGTTGCAGGGGACACGCTTTACCCATGCCGACCTCCGTGGTGCAAATCTCGAGGGAGCATATCTGCAAAGTGCCAACCTGGAAGGTGCCAATCTTACCGGGGCCAACCTCGAAGGTGCCAATCTTAGTGGAGCTAATCTTGACGGTACTAAGCTGAGTGGAGCCAACCTCGAAGGTGCCAATCTTAGTGGAACCGATTTGACACATACCGATCTCCAAGGGATCAATCTTGCAGGCGCGTACTTGGGTATTCGTGGCATTGACCGGAGCCAAGGGGGCAAAGCCCGACGCTAATCGGTGCCTACATTCCTTTTCACATCTTCGGCTGCCACGAACTGTTCTTCCTGACTTGTGAGCACCCGTAGTGCTGCATTGGTGCTCGTTCGTTGGGGCTAGGCTACGACCTAGCCCCACTTCATGCGCTCACTTTTCCCCATCACCCTCCCGGCAAGGCGCTCGTCCTCAGGAACCGACCGTCCCAGAAACAACAAGCGCAGCCGAGATTTCCTTTGCACGCTCTTTGGAGTAGCGGTATTCTTGCGGAGTACCGCGTTGCGAACGAAGCGCGCAACGATGGGCAAGAACTATGCGGACTATTCAACAAGGACAAGATGTGACGCGACCAAAGGTCTTTGTGACACGGCTGATTCCGCGAGCGGGCCTCGATCTACTGGTAGGTGCCTGTGAAGCCGATATTTGGGGCGAACAACTGCCGCCGCCTCGCGACGTTGTAGTTGCCCGCGCCCGGGAATGCGTTGGACTGCTGGCGCTATTAACGGACCGGATCGATGCTGAAGTCATGGAAGCGGCGGGTCCTAGGTTGCGCGTCATCAGTAATTTTGCTGTTGGCGTCGACAATATTGATGTGGCGGAGGCCACGCGACGCGGCATCGCGGTCGGTAATACACCGGGCGTGCTCACCGAAACAACTGCAGATTTGGCGTGGGCACTGTTGATGGGGGCAGCCCGACGGGTCGTCGAAGGCGATCACTACGTGCGGGCAGGGCACTGGCAAACGTGGGAGCCACAATTGCTACTGGGGCCGGATGTAGCAGGGGCAACACTGGGTATCTTTGGCTTTGGCCGAATTGGGCAGGCAGTTGCGCGGCGCGCCCTAGGTTTTAATATGCGGGTGCTGTATACGAGCCGACGACCGGTAGCAGCAAGCTACGGAGCGACCGAGGTTGATTTCGCGACGTTGTTGCGCGAGAGTGATTTCATTACCATTCATAGTCCATTGACCACCGCGACACGACACCTATTCAATCACGAGGCGTTTGGACAAATGAAAGCGGGAAGTATCCTGATTAATACGGCGCGGGGCCCGCTCGTTGACCAGGGAGCACTCTATGCGGCGTTAGCCAGCGGGCAACTCGCCGCCGCAGCATTGGACGTAACCGCGCCCGAACCGATTGCAGCTGATGACCCCCTTTTGCAGTTGCCAAATTGCCTCATCGTCCCCCACATTGGGAGCGCCAGTATCGCTACCCGCGATCGTATGGCCGAGATGGCGGCCCACAATCTGTTGGCCGGTATCTTGGGAGAGCGCTTGCCGCACTGCGTCAATTCCGAGGTATACACAATAGAAGGGGCCTGATATGGATGGTGATATCAAGATTACTGGGCCGCTGGCGGCGGGATTTAGCGAGATTCTGACGCCGGCAGCCCTCGACTTCGTCGCGCAGCTGCACCGGCAATTTAACTCTGTCCGCGAAAGCCTCCTTGAGCAGCGCGGCAAGCGACAACAGCTGATCGACACCGGGCAGCTGCCGGACTTTATGCCCGACACGGCACAGATTCGGGAAAGCGAATGGCAAGTGGCACCCGCACCAGCCGACCTACAAAAGCGCCGCGTCGAGATTACGGGACCGGTTGAGCGCAAAATGATGATCAATGCGTTGAATTCCGGGGCCAGCGTCTTTATGGCCGACCTCGAAGACTCACTCGCGCCATCGTGGGAGAATGTGATCCAGGGGCAGCTTAATTTACGGGATGCAGTGCGGGGCACTATTGAGTTTACGAATCCTGACGGCAGAGTCTACCGGCTCAACGAGCAGCCTGCGGTTCTCATCGTCCGGCCGCGCGGCTGGCACTTAACCGACAAACACGTGCTTGTTGATGGCCAGCCGATCGCTGCCAGCCTGCTCGATTTTGGGCTCTATTTCTTTCATAATGGCCAGGAGTTGCTCCAGCATGGCAGTGGCCCCTACTTCTATCTGCCGAAGATAGAAAGCCATCGAGAAGCCCGGCTGTGGAATGAGGTCTTTAACTCGGCACAGGATCTGCTCGGCATCGCGCGGGGCACGATTCGGGCGACGGTGTTGATCGAAACCATTCTGGCGGCTTTCGAGATGGACGAGATTTTGTATGAGTTGCGGGAGCATGCCGCAGGACTGAATGCCGGACGCTGGGATTATATCTTTAGCATGATCAAGAAGTTACGTAACCGGCCCGGCTTCATGCTACCCGACCGAGCACAGGTAACGATGGCCGTGCCGTTTATGCGTGCCTATGCCCAACTCCTGGTGAAGACATGCCACCGGCGGGGAGCACATGCGATCGGGGGCATGGCCGCATTCATTCCCAGCCGCAAAGACCCCCAGGTCAACGAGATAGCGATGGCGAAGGTGCGTGAAGATAAAGAGCGCGAAGCAAACGATGGCTTCGATGGCACGTGGGTCGCGCATCCCGATCTTGTACCACTGGCCATGGAGATTTTCGATCAGATCGTTGGTGACCGGCCGCACCAAAAAGATAAGCTGCGCGAGGATGTGCACGTGAGTGCCCATGAACTGATTGATGTCGCGATTGCGGGCGGCAAGATCACGGAAGCTGGTGTACGCAATAATATCAGCGTTGCATTGCAATATCTCAACTCATGGCTGGGAGGCAACGGGGCGGCGGCAATCTATAATTTGATGGAAGACGCAGCGACCGCCGAGATCTCGCGAGCCCAAATCTGGCAGTGGACACATCAACATGCACAGCTTGATGCGGGTCAGCCGGTGGATGCCGCATTATATCAGCGCATTCGAGATGAGGAATTGGTTAAACTAGGAGGCAAGGAGCGGCACCACTATGGCCAAGCCGTCGATTTGCTTGATCAAGTAGCCTTATCGGACGATTTCGTGGATTTCTTGACGCTCCCGGCGTATAGCCTGTTAGACTAGAGAGCGAACGTTATGGTGCTCGTGGGCGGGGCGCGGACCTGCCCACGCTGCTGTTCAGCGTTGCGGCCAGCGTCTCGCCTAGTTGCTCTAGTGCTTCGAGATTGTGAACCGGCAGAAAGTCATCGACATAGGGGAGGGCCGCTTGTAGGCCACGGGTTAGGGGCTCATAGCCAGCGCGACCCAGCAGCGGATTGAGCCATATCAGCCGGTGGCTGGTGCGCTGCAAACGGCTCATTTCGCGGGCCAGCAGTGCCGGGTCGCCGCGGTCCCAGCCATCGCTGATCACTAGGACAATCGCGCCGTGACCAAGCACGCGCCGGCCCCACTGCCAGTTAAACGTCTTGATCGCGTCGCCGATGCGTGTCCCCCCGCCCCAATCAATGACCACAGTGCTCACCAGATCGACCGCCTCATCGATATCCCGGTGTTCAAGAGCGCGAGTAATACGCGTAAGTCGGGTGCCAAACACAAAGATTTCGACATCACGCAGCCCGGCACCGACCGTATGAACAAATTGGAGCAAGATACGGCTGTAGCGCTCCATTGAGCCGCTGATGTCACAGAGGACGACTAATGGGCGTTGCTTCCAGCTGCGCTTGCGCCGGAGCAACGTGAGCACTTCGCCACCGCTGCGTAGCGTTTGGCGCATTGTGCGGCGTGCATCAATCCGCCGGCTGCGCCCCGCTTTCCAGCGGCGGGTTGGTCGTAGCGCCATGCGGTAACGCAGCTGGGCAATCAGTTCGCGTGCCCGGTCGAGCTCGTCCCCCGTAAAGTGGGCGAAGTCTTTATGGCGGAGCTGCTCACTTTGGCTATACGACATCTCAATTTCGATTTCGTGCTGCCCGTCATGGGGCCGCTCTTCGTCCGCCGTACGCTGTGGCCGTTCGCGTTGTAAGCGACGCGGGATTTGTAGCTCCTTGACCGGCGTGTCGGGCAGAGCGATACCACCGGGATTGCCCTGGCGTTGGGCAGCCCAGAAAAACTCCCACGCTTCGTTGAATACGGGCAGATCTTCGCGCCGGCGCACGAGCACCGTGCGGCAAGTCTGCCGGACGTCTTCGCGCTGCCCCAACTCCACGTATTCGAGGGCAGCTAAGAGATCGAGCATCTGGCCTGGATCGATGGGTAGGCCAAATTGGCGTAGCAACCGGCCAAAGGCTAGCAGATGGTCAAGCAGGTGATGATCGGTCGTTGTCAGCATGAACGAAGTTTTGGAACTACCAGCCCCATGTGCCGGGATCGCCTTTGAATGGGCCGACGATCTCGCGG
The DNA here is from genome assembly GCA_038223355.1 of Chloroflexales bacterium. Lineage (GTDB taxonomy): Bacteria > Chloroflexota > Chloroflexia > Chloroflexales > Kallotenuaceae > JACDGP01. The sequence continues at coordinate 8,107 of JBBRHB010000008.1, read as the reverse complement.
GTAATCCAGCCACCATAGAAATCTCCCGGCTGCGCGGTTACTTGTTCACCATCTACGCAACACCGATCCATCTTGCTGGGATAAAAAGCCAGATAATCACGAAGCGGCGCAAAGCGGGGAGTTGGATCGGGATATGACCAGACGGCTTTGATAGCGCGGCGGTCGCCCACGATCAAGGTGTAATAGACTGCTCGTCCTTTCCATTCGCAAATCGTTGCGCTTGCGGTCAGTTGTAGAGCGGCAATACGAACATCCTGCGGGGGAATGTAATAGACCGGTGGATGACTGGTTTCCAAGACCCGCTGCGCCTGGTGCGTATCGGCGATAACCACGCCGTTGAAGGTGATTTCGATATGCTTGGACGATAGCTCAAGGCGGGGCGGTCGCGGATAATCCCATACAGATTCCTGGCCCGGCCCGGGCCTGATTAGCTCCATACGTTGCATCTTAAATACTCCTTCATTGATCGAGCGTACGTGGTTCAACTGACCTGCTCAACTAGGGTCCGCAGCCCACGCTTGCGGACCAACTCCATGTCGTCCTGGTACTTCAGGATCGCACCCAAAGTGTCATCGACTGTATCCGGGTCAAGCGCCGTGCGGTCGAGTGCCGTTAATGCCGCTACCCAATCAAGGGTTTCGGCAATGCCCGGCAACTTGTAAAGATCCATCGCCCGCAGTTCATGGACGAAAGCCACGACCTGCTGGCTCAAACGCTCGCCAACGCCCGGCAGCTTGCCTTGCACGATAGCGATTTCTTTCTCGATTGAGGGATACGCAATCCAATGGTACAAACAGCGACGTTTGAGCGCATCATGAATATCGCGGGTACGATTCGAAGTCAGAATCACGACCGGCGGCTGGACCGCGCGAATGGTGCCCAGTTCCGGGATCGAGATCTGAAAGTCGCTCAAAACTTCTAGTAAAAAGGCCTCGAACTCATCATCGGCACGATCTAGCTCATCCACCAGCAGAATAGTTGGCGGACCATCCACTGTGGCTTCTAAGGCCTGGAGTAGTGGTCGCCGCAACAGGAAATCCGCACCGAAAATATCATGCAACGCTTGATCCTTGCCTTCGCCCTCGAGTTCGGCGGCCCGGAGGTACAGCATCTGGCGTGGATAGTTCCATTCATAGACCGCCGTCGCAATATCAAGTCCTTCATAACATTGCAAACGGATCAAGCGCCCCTGCAAAATCTGGGCCAATACCTTGGCCACTTCGGTCTTGCCAACCCCGGCCTCGCCTTCGAGCAGTAGTGGCTTCCGTAGCTTTAAAGCGAGGTAGATCGCGGTAGCGAGCGGACGATCAGCAATATACTGTTCCGCTGTCAGCGCCTGTTGTAGTGCATCAATTGAGGCGAAACCGGCCATGCAATTCCTTTATGATCATAAACATACAGGCGCAAAGATGCGTTGTGCGCACCTTTACGCCTGTAAAAAAGGGGAGCTTTACCGAGCTTGATCCATTGCCTTGTGTAACGCCCGGCGGGTCAACACCCGCGTCAACTGGGCGCGGTACTCCTCTGACGCAGACATATCACTGAGGTATTCGAGGCCATCACCGGCCTTTTGGGCAGCACTGTCCACATCGGATCCGCCTTTGATGAGATCCTCCGCCGCGCGAGCTCGTTGCGCTTTTGGCCCCGCACCCGTGACTGCGATACGGCAATCGCTCACTTTGCCATCGGCATCGAGGTGGACCATGACTGCGACACCGACGATCGCGTAGCCGGAGGCCGGATGCTTGAACTTCTCGTAGGCACTGCCCATCCGTGCGGGCATCGGCGGGATGGTAATCTCGGTGAGAAGCTCGTCGGGCGCGAGGGCAGACTGGAGCATTTCGACAAAGAAATCGTCAACAGCAATCGTCCGCTCGCCATTGGGACCGATGGCCTTCATAGTGGCATCGAGTGCCAACACGACTGCCGGCATGTCGGCCGCCGGATCGGCATGAGCCACCGACCCACCGATCGTGCCCCAATTACGGACCTGTGGATCACCCACGTTACCGGCACAGTCAGCCAAGATAGGCAGCCGCCGGACGAGCTCCTGCGACATTTCTAGTTCGCGGTAGGTCGTGTACGCGCCAATGCGCACTCCACCATTAACATGAATACCCTTGAGCTCCGGAATCTTGCCGATGTCGACCAGCATTGATGGATTGGCGAGGTGCAGCTTCATGGCCGGTAGCAGCGAGTGACCGCCCGCCAGCACTTTGGCGTCGGGGTTGGCCTGGAGCACCGCCACCGCTGCGCTGATTGTCGTGGGCGCGACATACTCGAAATCATTAGGAAACATGGCCATTCCCCCCGTTGCGTTCGTGAATTGCGCGCCAGACTTTCTCGGCGGTGTAGGGCATGTCGAGGTGTTGAATGCCGAGGTGTTGTAACGCATTGACAACAGCATTTGAGACGGTTGCCGCAGCGGCAATCGTCCCAGCTTCGCCAGCACCCTTTACACCCATCGGATTGACGGGAGAGGGTGTCTCGGTGCGATCGAGCTCGTAGTGCGGCAGCATATCGGCCCGCGGAATCGCATAATCCATTAACGAGCCGGTCAACAGTTGCCCGTCGTCATCATAGACGGCCGCCTCGTACAGCGCCTGGGCCATGCCCTGAGCGATGCCGCCATGCAACTGACCGTCAACGATCAACGGATTAATGACCTTGCCTACATCATCGACGGCGATATAACGCAAAGGCGTTACCTTGCCGGTATCGGCGTCGATCTCGACCAGACAGACGTGTGTGCCGAAGGGGAAGGTACAGTTCGGCGGGTCATAGTAGGTCGTTTCATCAAGGTAGGGTTCCATGCCTGGCGGCAAGTCATAGGCCACATGCGCTTGCAGTGCAATATCCTGAATGGTTTTAGATGAGTCGGGCGTGCCCCGTACTGAGGCCTTGCCATTCTCGAAGATGATGTCTTCTTCCGCCGCTTCGAGCATGTGCGCAGCCAATTTGCGCGCCTTCTCCTTGATTTTGCTGACGCTCTTGAAGATTGCGGTGCCACCGACGGCCGCCGAGCGCGAGCCATACGTGCCATAGCCAAAGGGTGTACCCTGTGTATCGCCATACTCAACGATTACGTCTTCATAGGGCACGCCCAGTTCATCAGAGACGAGCTGAGCAAAGCTGGTTTCGTGACCCTGACCGTGGGGCATGGAGCCGGTGGTTACAACCACTTTGCCTGTCAGGTGGACTTTCACATTGGCACTTTCCCATAAGCCCGCGCCCCAGCCCTGTCCGGCCAGTCCAATCCACTTGCTCGGCGCAACCCCGCAGACCTCCACATAGGAGCAGATGCCCATGCCTAACAGGCGACCCTGCTTACGTGCTGCGGCCTGTTCCTGCGCAAAGTTCGCGTAGCCCGCCATTTTAAGCGCTTTGTCGAGCGCCGGCTCGTAGTTGCCGCTATCGTAGGGCAGCATGCCGATACCAGTATCATACGGAAATTCATGCGGTTGGATGAAATTGCGTCGTCGTACTTCCGCCGGATCCATGCCCAATTTCTGTGCGAACATGTCGAGGGCCCGCTCAATGACATAGGCCGCTTCAGGGCGTCCTGCACCACGATAGGCATCGACCATGCCGGTATTGGTATAGACACCATCGACTTCAACAAACACATTTGGGATTTTGTAGACGCCGGCTACCATCCGCCCATAGAGTGTCGTTGCGACGCCGGGGGCGATGGTCGAGCAATATGCACCCAGATTCGCATAGGTATGCACACGCAAACCGGTGATTTTGCCGTCCTTTGTGCCGGCGATTTCGAGATCTGTGATATGGTCACGGCCGTGCGAGGTGACCGCACAACTTTCACGGCGGGTCTCGACCCATTTAACAGGCTGGCCAACGATCTTGGCCGCATACAACGTCGAAGCCATCTCTGGATAGACAAAGATCTTGGCCCCGAAGCCGCCACCCACATCTGGCGCGATGCAGCGCATCTTGTTTTCAGGAATACCGAGCACAAAGGCGGTCAGCAGCAACCGCATAACGTGCGGTCCCTGTGAACTCATCCAGATCGTATACTCGCCCGTCGCGCTGTCGTAGCGTGAAATATAGCCGCGCGTTTCCATCGGCGTTGGGATTAGACGCTGATTGAGGATACGTTGCTTGACCACGACCTCCGCCTGCTCAATCGCCTGCGCAGTCGGCTGCTCGTCGCCACACGTCCAGTGCATGACAATGTTGTTGGGGGCGTTTTCATGCAACTGCACCTTGCCGGCCTTGGTCGCCGCCTCGGCATCAACGACCACGTCAAGTGGCTCGTAGTCGACTTCGACCAGATCAAGCGCATCATGGGCCACATAGCGATCCTCGGCCACCACCAGCGCTACACCTTCGCCAACGTAGCGCACGACATCTACAGCTAGGGCACGGGGGGTATTAACATTATTCGGAACACCGCCTGCGGCCCAGGCGCAGGGTAGCGGATTCTGCTCCTTGGCAATATCAGCTCCTGTGATCACCGCCACGACGCCCGGATGAGCCTTGGCAGCATCGGCGTTGATGCTCTTAATGCGGGCATGGCCATAGGGTGAGCGCACGATCGCAGCATACAGCATGCCCGGCAATTTGATATCGTCGAGATAATTGCCCTGGCCAGTAATTAGTCGTGGATCTTCGCGGCGCTTGATCGCCTTGCCAACCATTTTGCCCGGTGCTTCGGCAGTCGTCATGACTTTCCTCCCTGCTGCATTGGTGCATCGTCAGCAGCACCAGCATTCTCACCTTCCCAATCCGCCACCGTCGTCGGTTTTTCGGGCGTAGCATCATCACGGCGTGGATGCTCTAGCTCGGCGGGAGTTTCTGGAGATTCTGGCTTGGTTTCTTCGTGCATGGTAGCACTCCCATTGGTCTGGGAGCCACCATCACCCAACGATTGGCCATGACCACTGTTTTGGGCGGCATATTGGACGGCCTTGACAATATTCTCGTAGCCGGTGCAACGGCAAAGATTGCCTTCAAGGGCATGGCGAATCTCGTAGTCGGTAGGATGGGGATTGTTTTGTAGCAGAGCCGAGGCTGACATGATCATGCCGGGTGTGCAGAAGCCGCATTGAAGACCGTGCATCTCCCAAAAGCCTTGCTGCATCGCGCTATATTGACCGTCGATTGCTACCCCTTCAATGGTTGTGACTTGCGTACCATTCGCCTGCACAGCCAGCAAGGTACAACTTTTGACACTTACGCCGTTAACGTGAACCACACACGCACCACATTGCGATGTATCGCAGCCGACATGCGTTCCGGTGAGATTGAGTTGCTCGCGCAGGTAATGCACAAGCAAAAGACGTGGGGGTACATCATGATGGTAGGCCTTACCGTTGACAGTGACCGCAATCTCCACTGAGACCTCCTTTGGTCAAACCCGAACATTGGGCAACGCCGCCATAAGGCGGCTGTGTTGGCTGATAAGGAATGTTACTCCGCCTGATGGCCATCCAGAAAGGCATCTACAAGCACTTGGGGCATAACCCGCGGCCGCATCGTGGCGGCATCAACCCAGATCCATAATGCTTCGGCGGTGATGACCAGTTCCGGCCCATCTAGCTTACGCACCTCATACCGCCGGACTGCCCGCGGACCACGCATCTCTTGGATCCAGGTTGTTAACTCAAGCGTATCGCCGGCTACCGAAGGGCGCAAATACTCCACCGCGAGTTTGCGTAACACAAACACACCGCCGATCTCCGCGTAGCGCGGGAGGTCGAAGCCGAGCGCCTCCGAGTGCTCGAAAGCTACTTGTTCCAGATAATGCAGGTAGACGGCATTATTGACATGGCCCAGCGAATCCATCTCATAGTGGCGCACTCTTAGGCGCGTTGTAAAAGGGGTCATCGCTTAGACTGCTCGCTCAGCCTTTTGGGCGAGTGCCTTTAAGCCCTGATTGATCAAGAGCTTGCTAGCGCCTTCGATCAGCCGTTGGCCAACACTCGCAATCGGTCCACCGACTTGCATATCAGCATCGTATTGCAGTGTAGTTGTCTCAGGGGAGTCAGCGACCAGTGTGATTTTCCCTTCGCCCTTGACGTGGCCGGGCCGGCCCCGCCCTTCGCCAACCAGCCGGTAACCGTTGGGCGGATCGATGTCGACCATGCGGATGGTGCCGGTATATTCACCTTTGATCGACGCAACGCCAATCTTAGCGACGCCCTGAAAGGTATCAGGCGCCGTTTGTTGCAATGACTCGACGCCGGGTATGAGTGTACGTAACGCTTCAATATCGTTAAGCGTTGTCCACACTCGTTCACGCGGGGCATTAATGGTATGCGAGCCGGAAAACTTCATCCAAAGCCCTCCATAGTATGAGCCTACGGTGGCTCAACCATGCGCTGATTGTGTTGGTGCCGCCGATCTATCGTACTCCACATCTATATGCTGCGTCAAGCCCAAAGTTAATGGAGGTAAAAGGGACCACATGAAACGTCGCGCCGCAGCAGTACGTAGTGATGGAGGCAGCACGAAACGCGTTCGCGTTTGCCGATAGCTGTATGATGCATTCAGCTTCAGTAGGGGGTTTTGTGACCCAATATACAACCGGTAAGCCGGGCAGTGGGCCGATGATTGAGGCGCTTGGTCTCCAAAAACGGTATGCCGATACGTGGGCGGTCAAGGACGTCGATCTTCAGGTCCAACCAGGCGAAATCTTCGGTTTTCTGGGGCCAAATGGAGCCGGCAAGACGACCACGATTAAAATGCTAGTCGGTTTGTTGCGTCCATCGCAGGGCATCGCGCGGATCGACGGCTATGATATGCAACGCGATCCACTGTTGGCTAAAGCGCGCATCGGCTATGTACCCGATCAGCCATATTTGCCGGAAAAACTAACGGCGCGCGAATTTTTGAGCTTTACTGCCGGCTTATACCAACTTGACCGTAAGCTGGCGCGGCACCGGGGCGAGGAACTGCTCAAAGTTTTCGATCTGCAGGACCGGGGGGACGAGTTGATCGGCGGCTACTCACATGGCATGCGCCAAAAGACAGCGCTGGCCGGAGCGCTATTGCATAATCCCAAGGCCTTCTTTCTTGACGAGCCCACGGTTGGCCTGGATCCCCGCAGTGCCAGCTTGATTAAAGTGATCTTGCGCGAAGTGGCAGAACGGGGCACGGCTGTTTTTATGTCGACCCACATTTTGGAAATTGCCGAGCGCATGTGTGATCGCGTGGCGATCATTAATGGCGGCCAGGTGATCGCGATCGGGACGATGAACGAATTACGGGCCGGCCAGGGCGATGTCAGTCTAGAAGACATTTTCTTGAAACTGACGGGTGGTGCTGAAGAGACACAACTCGCCGCTGCATTAGACTAGGGCCGAGTATGTCAGTATCTTCTCCTCCACGGCGACCCGGTAGTCTGTTGAACGCAGTTGGTGTGCTGGTGCGTGCACAGCTGCTGATTGCGCGCAATACCTTTTGGCGCGGCAAGCTCGGTCGAAAACTACTGCTCCTGGGGGCGGTTGGGCTGATCGCCTTCGCGGCCTATGGCATTAACCGCTTGATGCATGCGATTGTAGGCGGCCTGACCAGTCCCGGCTTCGTTAGTGCTCTGCAACGAGCTGCCCGCGCCAATCCAGGAGCGGGGATTCCTGTTGATCTCACACCTTTTTTGACGACGGTGCCGAGTATCATCTTCTTCGGCACATTGGTACTCCTGATTCTGACCAGCTTTAGCACGGTTCTATCGTCACTGTATCTCGCAGGTGATATTGACATGCTCGTCGTCGCGCCCGTACCGATGCGAGCGGTGTTCGTCGTCAAATTCTTCGGTGGTTTGCTGCTGCCGTATTTGCTGCTATTCGGACTGTTAGGCCCAGCACTGCTGGGCTTCGGTCAGGGTCTGGGCTATGACGCGGCCTTCTTCCTCACCGCCGTAATGGTGTTGCTGCTTTTTCCATTATTGCCGATCGGCCTCGGCACACTGCTGGTGATCGTGGTGGTGCGCCTGATTCCGGCGCGGCGCGCGCGTGATATGGTAGCTGTGCTGGGTGGACTCGTCGGTCTCGCGTGGTATATCCTCAGCCAATTCACACGCGAGTTCAGCCAGCGCGTTGCGAATGTCAAGACCTTGAGTAGCCTCCGAAGCCTCGATTCGCCGCTA
>JBBRHB010000007.1:0-22878 GCA_038223355.1 Chloroflexales bacterium | reverse complement strand
ACTTGCGCCGCACCACTACGCCCGGTGGGGTCCGTTGCCGATCCCACCGGGATCAATAACGTCCACGAGGCAGAACGTAGATGAGGCATGGCCTCTACAGCCAGCGTCAAGCCATTAGGAAATTGATGTGTCTTAATCTGTTGAGCCACGTATACTCCTTACCCGATCTACCGCAACGTTGAGGCTAAGATACCCAATTGATTACGGTATTTTGCCACCGTGCGGCGGGCGACCTCAAAGCCCTTCGCCTTCAAAATTTCAACTAATTCCTGATCGGTTAATGGCGTTTTCTCGTTCGCGATTAACTCCATCAGAACATCTTTAACACTAAGAGAAGCAGTGAAGAAGTGGGCAAACGGGATTACTTCATGTGAGGGAATCTGGACATGCTTATTGGCCGTAGCACGGCTAACAGTCGACTCATGTACCCCGATCGCTAAGGCAACCTCGGCACGGGTCAGTGGCACAAGGTGGCGCACGCCCTGCCGCAAAAAGGGCTCTTGCCGAGCAATCAAAAATTCCGAGATACGACGGATGGTTTCGCGACGTTGGCGTAGGTTCGTTAGGAACAATTGCGCACGGCTCATGTATTGGGTCAAATGTTCTTTTTCTTCAGCGGTCACGTGTAACTCGCTACCGCGTGTCGATTGGCGGGCGAGATCCTGGTAGATCGGACTCATGCGCAAGAAATAGCGCTGTGACTCGATTACTTCGGCCACGAGCTTCCCTTCTTCTTCCCGAATAATCACATCGGGCGTCAGGTAGGTCGTGGAGGTCGGGCTGCCTCCCCCATCGATCCCAGATCGGTCCAGTGGATACGGGCGCAAATGCTGCCGGATAAAGTCTCGGGCCTCGACCACTTCGTCATAAGCGATCCCAAGCGCTTGCGCGATCACTCCATAGCGATGTTCGCCTAAATCGCGCCAATGTTCGCGGATAATCCGTTCGACATAGGGATGTGTCACACCTTCGCTGGCCAGCCGGCGGAGTTGGAGCAGGAGGCACTCCGGCACATCGCGCGCACCCACCCCCACCGGGGCAACCTCCTGGAGCTTATGCAGCACTCGCTCAACACGTTCTGGATCGATATTCAACGACGCGGCATGCTCCTCGACGCTGCCTTCCAACAAACCCTGATCATTCAAACTCCCGACGAGGTATTCCGCAATGAAATGATCTTCGCGCGGCAGGCTAGCATGCAGATCGCGAATCAAGAGTTCACCCATCTGCGCTGGTGCCGCAACCAGCATCAAGGGATCGAAATCATCATCATCGAACCCAGTGCTGTAATCATCACGCTCAGCTTCGATAATCCGCAAATCTTCTTGCTGGCAATGGACGCACAGAGTACCCGAGAGCTGCCGCCCACAGCGCTGGCACAATCCTTCTTCCGACTCTACCAGTTCGAGCGCCGGATTTTCCTCGATCTCATGCTGGATCAACTGCTGGAGTTCCAACGTCGACAAGATCAGCATATTATTGAGGGCGATGAGGGCCGGCGATGGTTTCATCTGCTGTTGCGCAACCATCCCCATCGACATGTCCATCATAACCAGCACTCCTTACTCTGCAACGACGCCCATGGCTTCTTACTCACTCCATTATAGCAAAATAGCGCTCTCTACTGCGGTGCTGTTATAATGGTGCAACACCCCACAAAGACAAGGAGCATTCAATGGCGGACATTATCGGCATCGATTTAGGTGGTACCCAATTACGAGCGGTGCGCTGTGATGCCGACGGCGTGATTAAGGCGCACCTCGCCATGCCGACGCCAACCAATGGGCCTAGCGATGTCGTGGCTGCGATGACACACTTAATCGAAACGCTCCGCGCCGGTGCCGGAGTTGGTGAGATCAGCGGCGTGGGGGTCGGAACTCCAGGCCCGGTCGATGGTTTGAGTGGGATTGTCTTTGAAGCACCGAATCTGCCCGGGTGGAACAACGTTCCGCTCAAGGAGATGCTGCGCGCGCGCTTGCAGTTGCCGGTGGAGGTTGGTAATGATGCTAATGTAGCGGGCCTGGGTGAGTGGATTTTTGGCAGTGGCCGTGGCACGCGCGACTTTGTCTATGTCACAATCAGTACCGGCATCGGAGGAGGCGTGATCGTGGATGGTCGCTTGTTGCTCGGGCGCAAAGGTATGGCTGCCGAAGTCGGGCATATGATCATCGAGGCCAATGGTCCAATCTGTGGTTGCGGTAATCGCGGCTGTTGGGAAGTATTCGCGTCTGGAACAGCTCTCGCACGTCGGGCGGGTGAAGAAATGCAGCATACAGTGGCCACCAAACTCCATAGTATGGCAACCCCTGCGACCGTGACGGCCGTGGATGTCTGGGAAGCTGCCCAGGAGCATGATGCACTTTCACGTACGTTACTCCATGAGGAAGGCACGCTGATTGGCGTGGGGCTAGTAAACTTGCTGCATCTATTTTCACCCGCGCGTATTGCCTTGGGGGGCGGCGTGATACATAGTTTTGAGCTGTTACGCGAACCAATGCTTGCCACGATTGCAGCTCGAGCAATGGAGTCGTATCGTGATGTCCCGATTACTGTAGCCAAGCTTGGTGAAAATGTCGGCGTCCTTGGTGCAGCCGCCCTAGTGCTACTAGCGCAGAGACGACCCCTGACAGAAGACCAACTATGCCTGCCTTAGCTCTAATTGCAGCACTTTTAGGCAGTATCAATACGTCCTACATCCTCGCCAAGCACTCGACGCTAGGGCTCTGCGCACCATCTCGTTACTAGTGGGCCTAGTCCTCCGGTCCTACGGGCGCGCTACCATGAAGCCTTCGCCATACAGGACCTCCATTAGTGAGCTCTCGCCCCACTTTTAAGCCACATCAAGCTTGAATGCATAGTGTTTTGTGCCTTGACAGATGTTTACTTTTTAATTACGATAGCCGGTAATACCTCACCAATTAACGCCCTGATGCGTTACGTTTCCCCCGGCGGGAACATTCTCTAATGGATTTCTACGAAAGGTTATTTAGGAATCGCTGGATGTCATTTATTGCCAAAGTAGAAATCGCCATGGCCTGCATGTTGTTCCTGGTCGGGGTGGCCATGATTATCAGTGGCTTCTTTATTATTGTGGCCAAAGAGTACCAGGAAACGCTCAAGGTTTTATCAGCCCAAACTCCAAAGTTAGCGGGTAAAGCACTGACGGATCACACGGTAATCGCAGCCATTGATGGGACTACGCGCTTGCTGCAAACAGTAACTCAGTTGATCCAGACAGCAGTGGGAGTCGGCGCATTCTTATGTCTGCTTGGCGTTGGCGTTTGTGGCATTGCATTCTGGATGGCGGTCACCGCCAGCCATAGTTAGATAGGACAGGAGGGCGCCGGTGCATATTTCACCCTCTACCTCCCCAGAAGAACCCTGGGTTGCTCATTATTTGCGGGCCCTGCTAGCAGATCCAACGCTGCAGCCCATGCAGCTGGCTCAACCGTTATGGCTGGAACAGCAGCTTGATCCCCTAGCCGAACGGCGGGGTGAGGTAGCCGACGGCCAAAGCAGTCCTGCCTTGCGTGTAACAGTGCAGAATGCCCTTGATCGATCTGGCGGACTACTGCTGTTTGGTGGGGCCGGCAGTGGGAAATCCACGCTAGTTCGCCAACTGGTACGTCAGCTAGCGGAAGAAGCTGTCGCCAGTCCCCAGGCACCACTACCCCTATATATTCCCCTCGCCTATTTCTCTGATAGCATCGAAGCAAGCCTGGCCGCACAAGCACGCCGGCGTGGACCGCCGCTAGCCGAACTCGTGCTGCGTCGGCGCTGTGTACTGCTGATTGACGCACTGAGTGATCTGCAACCTGCAGAGCAAGTTACGGGGCTAGCTACGATTCGTCGTGCGATCAACACGATTGCCCCACATGGACGTTGGCTAATAGCCTGCAGGAGCGAAAGCTGGGGCCTCTTCGAAGCTTGGTTCCAGGCGATTGGTGCCCCACTATGGCGTATTCGACCTTGGACCGATGCGCAAGTGGCAAGCGCACTCGAGCCGACGATAACGGCGAGCGGCCAACGCCTCTTGAAGTTTCCCGGTGCCGTCGAGCTCGCTCGCCGTCCACGTTGGCTGCATGCATTACAGCACGTCCTCAAGACCACGAGCAGCCAGGAATTACCGGGGCCGTTGCTCATCACATGGTACAAAGCGGTAGCCGCCGAAGCTGCGGAGGCGCATTATCTCCCGTTTGACGAGACATTATTGCTACCACTCTTACAGCGCCTCGTCCAGCGTCTGCAACAAACGCCCACGCTGCATCGCAACGAAGTCCTTAGTATTGCGCGCGATTTGGCGCAGCACAGCAATGTGCGTGGCGCCGATATGCTGGCCTTGATCGAAGCGATTGCGTTGCTGGAAACCCGTAACGGTGAAAGCTATGAGTTGCGCTCACCGCTCCTTGCCGATCTCGCGTATGCCTACCGCAACGAAATCTCGACCGTCGAGTTAAGTCGTACAGCACCGTGGGCCCTGGCTCTGCGGTGTGGAATAGGCGCAGGTAATCAGATCGTTGATGAGCTGATTGCTGCCGAGGCGTGGCGGGCCATACAAGGTGTCCTGGATGCCAATCTAGAGCCACAGCAAATTCTCGACCACTTACCGGCTCTTAGCGACCACTCCACGATCGCGCTCGGTCGAGCCTGGGCGCAGTTTGGGTCGCGTGAGGTCGCTATCCGCTTGCTGCGCCGCGTGCTCGATCAGGGCCATGATGACCCACAACTGTGGGGCTTACTGGGTCAACTATTACAGCAAAGTGCTCAGCTCGTCGAGGCACGAGCCGCCTTTGCAGAAGCATTACGTACCGATCCCACCAATCTCCATTATCAACAAGCGCTGGCACAAGTTTGCCGTGATTTGGGCGAAGCCGATAGCGCTACCGCGACCTTGGAGCATCTGCTGAGCGAGCATCATCGTCAATTGGCGGCGACGGCCTTCACGCTGGGACAAATGTACGAAGATCGGCAGCAGTTGATCCAAGCCCGCGATCATTTCCGGCGGGCAGCAACACTAGTCCCGACGGATGGCACTTACGTTCTGGCACTGGCACGCACACTGCGACAGCTGGGGGAGGGCAAAGAGGCGAGCCTGCTGCTACGCGACCTGGATGTTCAGGGCATCGCAACAGCGGGCGTTGCCGCCGAAGCAGCCGAGCTGCTGTTACAGGCGGGTCAAGACGCCGCCGCGCTGAAGCAGCTTGAGCGGGTCGAAGCGATGGGGCAAGCGACGGCGACGACCTATATCCAGATGGCAGGCGTCGAAGAGCGGAGCGGTCGAGCGGACGCAGCTCGCCGCGCCTACCAAGCAGCTTTGGATTGCGATCCACGCTCGGTCATGGCCTATCAAGGCCTCCTACATATCGCACTAGGCATAGACGACCAGCAAACAGCCCTCAGTGCCGCCCAGCGCCTCGCTGACCTGCTGCCCACGGATACTATGACATGGACCCAGTTAGGCATGCTACAGCGGTTGGCGGGCCGCCTGCCCGAGGCGCTGAGAACGTTGACGCGCGCCGAGCAGCTGGGTGCGGTAAATACGACGGCGCTCGAACTGGCACGTACCCGCTGGGCACTTGGAGACCACGACCGCGCCGCGCAGCACTATCTCGTTGCGGCAAATAATGAGGCCGAGCCCCAGATTGTGGCGGAGGCCGGCTGGGCACTGCTCGAAGTCAGCGACTTACCTACTGCGCGTTCGCTGCTTGAGCGCGCCCGGGCGGCACAACCAGCAGATGGCCGCATCGCATACGATCTTGGGCGCTGCCTTGAACAACAAGGGAATCTGCAGGTTGCGCTGGATGCGTATAAGGCTGCTGTAACGCTCGCTGCGCAGCCATCACAACCGGTCTTGCTAGCGCAGGCACGTGTCGCGGGGCTCCTCAACGACGTGGCGCTAGCCCGTCATACATTGGCGCAGGCGGTGCTTCGTGGACGACATAACCCGACTGTCTGGGCTGAGGCAGGTAGATTCTATCTGCGGACGCAACAGCCGGCCCATGCCGTACGTGCCTTCAGGCGCATACCACCGAGCGAGCGCAACCCCATTAGCCATGACTTTGCAGGGGCCTTGCTCGATATTGGCGCGGGGGTAGAAGCTCTACCATTGCTCCAAGCGTTACCACAAAGTGACCCGGGCGTGCAGCTTGATCTAAGCCGAGCATACGGCCAGATCGGTAATCCTGAGACAGCCCTCCAGATTGCACGCGCGGCTGCGGCACGGCAGCCACGCAATGCCCAACTTCAGCACCAAATGGGCCGCATGGCCTTGCAGGCCGGACGTATCGAAGAAGCTCTGGCCGCCTTCGAAACGGCTCACGTGCACGGCGATGGTGATCCCGAGGTGCTACTCGACATTAGCCGGGCACTCCTGGCAGCCAACCGGCCGCAGGAAGCGTTGCATGCTGTACAGACAACGTTACGTTCGTTGCCGAGTGCGCAAGCTCATATTCAACACGGGCAGGTGCTGCTCCAACTCGAGGATGCAGCGGCGGCGCAAGCGGCGTTTGAGCAGGCGCTAGCCGTAGACAAGCATCGTCCCGCTGCATGGAGTGGCTTAGCACAGGCGCTCGAAGGGCGCTTAGGAGCCGGTCGCGTCATTCCGTATGTGGAACAGGCTCAGCGCTTGGCTCCCAATGATCTGCAGCACGCGCTCCATCTTGGACGCTTATTCCTTGATGATGGCGAGCCGCAACGGGCCCAGGCCGTCTTGCAACCACTAGCAGGTACGAGTCTTCGTGCTGATCGGCTGCGTTACGCAGCGGCCAGAGATTTGGGGAAATGGCCAGAAGCCCGGGCGATTGCGGCCAGTTACTATGATGCAGTTCCTGATCATCCAGGCTGTCAAGCTGACTTTGGCATTGCACTGCTACACACAGGCGAAGCACAGGCCGCTGTCGATTTGCTCCGCCGTGCTACCAGCACGGAAGATGCACCCCCCGCATGGTTAACCGCATTGGGCGAAGCACTTTTACAGATCAAGCAACCGGCTGAGGCAGCCAAGGTTTTGCAAGCCGCGAATGCCCGTGAACCGCAGCCAGAGCGACTGCTGTTTCTGGCCGAGGCACTGGAGACAACCGGTCAGCGCGCCGCCGCCCTCCATGCCTTAAATCAGGCACTCACCATGGCTGGCGATCAGGCGGCGATCCAGCGTGCGCTAGGCCGCCTCTATATCGCAGACGAAGCACTCGATGATGCGCTGCGGGCCTGGGAAGCCGCCGCCGTACTGGCTCCAAATGACCGCGAGGCACCCCTTGCACTGGCCAATCTCCATCTACAACGGGGTAGCCCGGAGGCTATCGTGGATCTTTTGGAAGCTTTCCTGGCCGAACATCCTGAAGATGTGGGCGTTTGGGCTGCGCTGGCCCAAAGTGCGCTTGCAGCCGGTCATGTCGGTCAGGCCCGCCACGCAGCAGCCGTCGCGTTACATCACCATCCGCAATCCCCAGCGCTCCGAGCCCTGCTCGCCCGCGCCGAACATGCCTCGGGCAATGCTGCCGCTGCGGTCCAGGCCCTCCAGCCTATCATGGAACATGGTCAGGCCGACGTACCAACCTTGCTCTTAATGTATCAGGTAGCGGCAGCGGCCGGCGACCAACGCCTGGCACAGCGATCGATCGAGGAAGCGGCCCAGCGTGACCGCTATCATCCGGAGGTATTACGAGTTCTGGCCCAGCATATTCATGCGGCCGGTGATCCGCAACGGGCGCTGCGCTTGCTGCGCGATGCTGTTAAAGCCCAACCACGGGATGCGGGCTTGTGGGGGAGCCTGGCCGACTATGCATTTGGGCAGAACGAGTTAGCCGACGCGCGCCATGCTATCGATCAGGCGCTCGTACTCAAGCCAGGTGATGTGCGCTACCAACGGCTACGCGGTGAAATCGCGTTCCGAACAGGCGATGATCAGCGAGCCCGCAATGACTTCGAGCATGTGTCCCAGGGGCGGCCGATAGATGCACAAGCGGCTTTACGACTAGGGCAACTCGCCTTTCAGCGCGGAGAGTGGAAGGAAGCCGTGCGCTTCGGGCGGATTGCGGCCCAAGAGGACAGTCCAGAGGCGAAAGGTGCATTGGCACTGGCTTTGCGGCGTCCCTACGAGCCAGTTAGTGAGGACGAGGTCCCGGGGCAGATTGACTCACCACAACTGGTGGAGGCACGCGACATCCTTGCAACCATTGCAGGTAATGCGCACTGGGCTCCCGAGTATGGTTGGACCCTGTTGCTGGGAGGTGCCACGACGGCTGCAGTACCACTCCTGGAAGGTGCAGCGCAGGATGCTGCATTGTCTCAGGCCGAGCAGGGGAACGCCGCCCGGCGTTTGGGAATTGCCCACTTGAAGCTGGGCAATACAGCCGCCGCTACCCAGGCACTCGAGGCGGCTGATAGGCGACAAGCTACGGCGGCTACGGCTAGCCTGCTGGGACAGGCACGTGAAGCACAAGGGGACGTGCCGCTCGCGGTCCAGTTTTATGCCCGAGCGGCCGCACAGCAGCCCGAATGGGGTCCCCACCACCTGCGGCTCGGCAAAGCGCTGCTCCGCACCGGATCGGTGACGATGGCGTACGAGCATCTGGTGAAGGCGACCAAACTCGACCAGGCGCGTCCGGCCGCTTGGACCGCACGCAGCAGCGCCGAGCTTAGCCTGCAGAAGCTGGATGATGCTTGGACATCGGTTCAGCGCGCCGTGCAGATCGACCGTAGCAATGCTGAAGCATGGTACCAGATGGCCCAAGTTGCCGGTCGGCGTGACGATGTGTCAGCGATGCTGGCGGCTTGGGAACGGGCCGTCGCCGGCGCAGTACCCCAAAGTTGGCTCTTGGAGTACGCGGACGTAGCGATTGGGCGCGGACGGTTGGACCGCGGCATTCAGATGTTGCGCCGCGCGAGTGAAGGCGAGCCCCATAACGGCAAAATCTGGTACCGGCTCTCACGGCTGCATACCAATGGGGAACGCATTCAGTTGCTCCAGCAGGCCTTGTCCGTCGAGCCGGGAATGTCGACGTGGCGCACGGAGCTAGCCCAACTTCAGGCTGAGCAGGGCCAGCATGACGTAGCGCTGGAGCAGCTACAAGTCGCCGTGACGACACCAGACGCAGGACCGGAAACGTGGGCCGCGCTGGCCCACACACAAGCACAGGTGGGTGATACACTGACCGCCGAAGCAACTCTGGAAACAGCAATCGAACGCTACCCCAACGTGCATATTCTCCACACCGCCTTGGCCAGCCTGCTAGACGAGCAGAGACGCTGGGTCGAGGCGCTGACAGCGTATAATCGGGCTGCCCGCTCCGCCACCTCGGCGGCTATGGTAGCAGCAGCAGAAGCAGGCCGTGGCCATTGCCTACTCGAGCTTGGGCGCACGGACGAGGCTACGTTGGCGGCGGAGCAGGCGTTGGCGCGTGACGCCACGAATGTCGCGGCAGCTCTCGTCCTGGCCGAGCTTGCACTTCAGAAACCCGATTGGAAGGCCGCCGCGAAGTATGCCCAGCAAGCCCGGCAGTATGATGATACGAGCCTGGAAGCTTGTTATTTTGAGGCAGAAGCCGATATCCAGCTTGGTTGGCTGGATCAGGCCAACAGGGCCATTGAGGAAGGGCTCGCGATCGAACCACGCTTCGCCGAACTTCACCGGCTGCGAGCGGCCGTATTGTTCGAGCGACGGTCGTATGATGCAGCGGAAAAAGCGGTTCATCTGGCGATCGAGTATGATCCAGAGTCAGCGGAGGCTTACTACCTACAAGGTCAGATTTTCCGGGCTCAGAAGCGGTGGCTGGAAGCACTCACCGCGCTGCGCAAAGCTGTTAAGCTCAACCGCAACTTCCGTGAGGCCATTCAGCTACTGATGAGTCTGGGGGGCGAGGCGGTCAAGCATGGAGTGCGGTTGTAGGTGATGGAGACCTATCGCCTTGACCGGCTGCTGGCTGCAGCGAAACTGCTGCTCCTCTTGGGTGAAGTTGAGCATGCGGGGCAAGCAGTCGAAGCGCTTAGCATGCTTGCCCCGCATGCCAGCGCATTCCTGCTCGTGCGGGCTATGCTGGCGCAGGCACAGGGCGAGACCGGCGGGGCAATCAAAGCCTTGCGCCTGGCGGTAGGACGCGATCCGCTTGAAAGTGAGGCGTGGCAGCGCCTAGCCACGCTGCTGCCATCCGGACCCGAACAGGTCATGGTTGCGGAGCGTGTTGCGCTGTTGCAGGACCCGGCGGTGGCCGATCTACGCCGCGGCAAACCTTACCTCGCTGTGGGCAGGCTCACCATCCTCGTGGAGCGACATCCAGAGTGGCAGGAGTGGACCATTTTGCGCGCGGAGGCTCTGCGGCGCCTTAACGCTACGCAACAGGCCCACGCACTATTGTTGCCGCTCCTAGACGCGGTACCGGTTCCCGTTCCCGCGCTGTGGCTCATGGCCGCGCTCGTCGCTGATCGGGGGGACCTCATTAGGTTAATCAAACAGGCGGTTGCCTCGGACCCTGGAGGTCTTAGTGCCAAGCGCTGTTTCGCAGCTGATCAACCTCCTTTTCTGCTACCGGAATTGCCTGAAGTCGCGATACCAGCGAGCCTTGCGCAGCGGTTGTATGACCTGCAAGATATGTTACCGGCATATCCCTGGGCCGAAGGCCCACGTTCGATGCAGCCGTTGCGGCTACGCACGGCAAAAGGGCCGACGGGGATCCAGCTTAGATCCCGTGCCCAAGTGGACCAAGCCGCGACCACAGCGCTGGCAGAGGTGGAGCGCGCAACTCAACGGCTGCTTGGTGCCACAGCGCCGGCGCTTGGCGATGGTCATAGTGCGGCGTTGCTGGTGACGCATCGGGGCAACCTCGCAGCACAGATGCCCGGTGACATTGAGCGGATCCTGCAACTAATGCAGGATTGGGCAGCGGCCCTGACGGCTCGTGAAGTGGAGGCACATGTCGTCGTGGTCGATGATCTGCAGGTACTGCGCGCATTTGGTGATGTTGCACCGGTCATGCAACCAACACCGGAGGCGATTACCGAGGTGATTCGAGCAGTGCATGCGCGAGTAACAGCCAAGGGCCGACGTGTCGACGCAATCCTACTGGTCGGTGGCGATGCGATTATCCCTTTTCACCAATTGCCGAATCCGACGACGGATGCTGACCTGCACGTCCTATCTGATAATCCCTACGGCTGTATCGGCGACAGCTATTTAATTCCGGATATCGTCGTGGCGCGGATACCGGATGATAGCCGGGCCGGCGGACATTTGTTGGTGGAACTTTTGCAGCGCTCGGTCGACTTCCATCATGGCTGGCTAAGCCCACGCAGCCCGGCAACGTTTTTTCCGCTGCTCAGGCTCCGTCGTGGACCAATACCGGCCGGTAGCCCCATCCAAGGCTGGGCCGCCTCGACGCTAGCCTGGCAGTTGCCATCACAGACCGTGTACAACGCCTTGAAGAGCACCGAGCCGTTGGTGCTTTGTCCACCACGCGTGCCATCCAGCGCCACTACGAGCTGGAATGAGCAACGCCTGCTGTATTTTAATTTGCATGGACTGCCTGGAGGTTCCAACTGGTACGGGCAGGCCGCGGATGCGTCGCCCAACGAGCCGTTGCCAGTGGCATTGACGCCGCGTGATGTGGTGGGACTTCATCCCAATGCGATCTGCGTCAGCGAGGCCTGCTACGGCGCCGAGATCGTTGGTCGCTCGACACAAGACGCCCTGTCTCTACGGTTGCTAGCCAGCAACGCGCTCGCCTTCGTCGGCTCGACTGCGACATCCTACGGCTCAATTGGACTACCGCTCGGAGGAGCCGATATACTGGTCAACCACCTGCTCGCAAATCTGCGGCGTGGTCACCCCGTTGGGCGCGCGCTGCTGCTGGCACGGGATGGCTTGGCGCGCTCCGCTGCATTAGGACAGGGCTATCTTGATCCGGATGATGCCAAAACCTTGCTGTCGTTTGTACTGCTCGGTGATCCCTGGGCAACGCCGTATGCGCGACCCGTCGTTGAGGCCAAAGCCGCGCTTCCGGCGTTGAGTGCGCCTCTGGTCCGACGCCAACCGCTGCCCTTGGGTATCTTGCCCGCGCAATCCCTGGCTGTCGCACGCCGGCTCATCAGCAAATTCGTGCCATATCTTCAGGAAGCACCCCTGGCTGCTGATGGTCAGGGTCGGCTAAACCGGATTGCTAAAGGCGGCGCAGGTGATACGCTCGTCTTCTCGGCTCAACGCAGCTTCATGACGGCAGACGGTCGGACCGGCAACCACGTTGCCCGGCTGACGATCAGCGACGACACACTCCGCAAACTCCTTATCACGCGTTAACCAACGAGCTACATTCCTTGTCGCGTGCCCAAAGCTGTGCTATAATCGCCCATGTTGACGAGGTAGATTGGCTGCGTAGCGGAAAGTCGCTGCGCTGTTTTGTGCCTGTGGGGGCCACGCACCCCACGGCTCGATGCTCGTAGATGATGTCGGGGAGCTGGTCTCATCTGTGCGCCGATCTGCCGAACGGTTTTCCTTAAGCTCGATGCGTGGCGCAGCATAAAGGACAGCGTAATGAATATTATTGACCAACTGGAAAAAGAACAGTTGCGGAGCGTGCCGGCCTTCGGGCCAGGGGATACGGTGCGCGTGAGCGTGCGGGTCGTTGAGGGCGAGCGCGAACGCTTGCAGGACTTTGAAGGCGTTTGTATTCGACGGCGCAACCAGGGCATTAACGAAAACTTTACCTTGCGCCGGATTGCGGCACATGGCATCGGCGTCGAGCGTACCTTCCTAGTTAACTCGCCGCGGCTCGAAACGATTAAGGTGCTACGCCACGGTAAGGTGCGCCGGGCGCGGCTGTACTACCTGCGCGGCTTGTCGGGCAAGGCGGCTCGCATCAAAGAGCGCCGCTTCTAACGCCACTGCTGCTAACAGGCTATGGCTAAACGCAACTGGAGTACGGAGCAGCACACGATCGTCGCTGCTCCGTTTGCATATCGGTACCTGTATAGTCAGTTGATTCAGTGGGGACTACGGCGTCTCTACAATGAGTTCGCGTGGAGCTACGATCTGGTCGCGGCCATCGTCTCGCGCGGCTATTGGCCGCGCTGGATCGCCGCCTGCCTGCCCTTACTCGAGCCCGGTATGACGTTGGAGTTGGGCTGCGGCACCGGCTATTTGCAACGAGCACTGGCGCTACAGCTGCTGCAACATGTGGGGATTGACCGATCCCCCGCAATGCTGCATTGGGCACGGTACAAAGTGAAGGTGAGCGGTCGCCCGGCTCAACTCATGTGTGGTGACGCCCAATGGCTGCCGGTCAGGGAGCACTCGTTCCGCAATATTGTCGCCACCTTTCCTGCGCCCTACGTGCTCGCAAGGAATACCCTGCATGAGGTCAAGCGTGTCTTGCAGCCAGATGGGCAATTCTTAATCGTTGATAACGGACTACTTACCCAACAAGATGCCTTTGGAACAGCAATCGACCTAGCCTACCGCGCAACGCTGCAAAGCGGGCGAAGCGATCCTCGTCCCGCGCTCCTGAGACGGGCCGGATTTACCGTTAGTGAACAATGGATCGAGGTTGAGCAATCGCGGGTGTGGGTCCTGCGAGCACGTGTGGTATGAGCAAGCACCCACCCATCACGGCTCCGACGAGCATTGAGCAAGGACTGTTAGCACAAGGCTACCACGTCATCGCCGGCCTTGATGAAGTTGGACGCGGCTGCTGGGCTGGGCCGGTTGTCGCCGCCGCAGTTGTCCTTGATCGCACGGTCCTCGACGATCCACAATTGCTTGAGGGTGTTACCGACTCTAAACTGCTTACGGCACAGCAGCGGCTGACGCTCGCACCGAAGATCATGGCCTTGGCCGTCACATTCGGGTTAGGAAGTGTCCCAGCATGGCTGGTAGACCAGCTTGGCATTGTCGGTGCGACGCGTTTAGCCATGGCGCAGGCGGTCTTGAGCCTCACTTGTATTCCCGATGTACTGTTGCTGGATGCGCTCACACTGCCAAGCATGCCGCAGCCTCAGGTAGCGCTGATTAAAGGGGATAGGTCGAGCTTGAGCATCGCCGCAGCGTCGATTATTGCCAAAACTGCGCGGGATCGATATATGCTGACGTTTGACCGGTACTATCCGCACCACTTTGGGCAGCACAAAGGCTACGGCACGGCGTTGCATAGACAAGCATTGGCGGAGCACGGCCTGACGCCTTTGCACCGGCGTAGTTTTCGCCCATTATGGGAACTCGACACAGGAGCATTGTATGGAGCAAATGATTGACTTCGGACCGATCAAGCATCTACGGCAAGTGGGCCTACGACCGGGGGCCGCGACCTGGGAAGCGATTCTGGCCCTTGGTCCGGCAGCGATCCCACCCTTGCTTGAACTAGCCCTTGACCTGGACCTGCTGCGGGGTAAAGCGCCGACCGCCTATGCGCCACTGCATGCCCTGCGCCTATTGGGGCAGTTACCGGCCGGGGTCGAGGCCGAACGTCTCCTGCGTCCGACCGTCCCCGAGGGCGAGCAAGGCTCGGATGCCGCCTTTTTATGGGACAATGATCGCTCACAGATCGTGGGCGGCTGGGGTACAGCGGCGTTACCCGGAATACACGGCGTGATCGATGATCAGACGGCACCAGTGGCACGGCGTTGCCATGCCGTGGAAGCCCTGAGCTTTGCGGCGGAAGCCGACCCGGCTGCGCGCGGCGCAGTCGTCACGGCGCTGCACTCCTTACTCCTCACGGAAAGCGACCCTGAGGTGATGGGCTTCGTGGTCCAGGCACTGGCCGATCTCAATGTCACTGCCGCCTATGCGGACGTCATGGCTGCCTTCCGGCGTGGAGCGGTCGACAAGAAGGTAATTAGTGCGCGTGATGCGCGCCAGCAGTTATTGGGCGATGAAGATCCAAGCAAGCTACACTGCGTTCACCATACCCTGGCAGAACGCTATGATCAGCACGGCCCGTTTACGGAGGAACAGCAGCGCAGGTTGGCCGAACTCTACCGTCAGCAAACCGGGACGCTGGATTAGTGGATAGGGGCACTTGCAAGCAGACCTGTCTCGGCCGGTGACAGACGGGCCGGTTCGTTAATCGGAATCGATAGGCGTATCTCGGTTCCTTCGCCGGGCGAACTATCGATCTGTAAGGTGCCCTCAAATAAGTTAATGCGTTCCTGCATCCCGAATAAGCCCACACCCATGCCGGGCTGCGGCGGGAATTGGAGTTGTGCGGCATCGAAGCCCCGCCCATTATCTTCCAAGCGTGCCGTAACCACCTCCGGCCGGCTCAGATCGAGGTCGATCTCCACATAGCTTGCACTGGCATGCTTAATAACGTTGGAGACGACCTCTTGCACCACGCGGTATAACGCGGTTTCGATTGCTGGCGACAACCTGCGACCCCCACCGCGTACCTGGACATCGGCCCGAATACCGGCAGGCTCCAGCCGCTCCTGCACTTGCCAGCGAATCGCAGCATCCAGCCCAAGGTCGTCGAGTAACGATGGTCGCAGGTCGGCAATAATGTCACGCACGCCGAAGAGAGTCTGCTCAGCAATATTGCGAATGCGATCGATCCCTTGTCGTAACAGGGCAGGAGCCTGTTCGGCTTCTCCGCCGTTCAGGGCATCAGCGTAGATCACCAACGTGGCGAGCGATTGCGCCGTTTCATCATGCAGTTCGCGGGCAATACGCCGGCGCTCGTCTTCCTGGGCGGAAATAACTTGCTGCGTTAGTCGTTCGGTCAAAACTTGGGATTGCTCGATCGCATGCGTATCTTCGGCTAAACGATCCAGCATGGTATTGAAGGTATTGGCCAGCCGCGCCAACGCCGGTTCACCCGCAGCCAATGAGGCGGCCCGCACGTTCAGGTCACCGGCCGCCACTAGTTCGGCTACAGTTTGCAGCACGATTAATGGTCGCAACGCGAAGCGCAACAAAAAGTAGTTAGCCGCAATGCTTAAGAGCAGACCCAATACGGCAAAACCAATCGTGAGCACGAGGCTCGACGAGGATGCCAGCGCCAGGGTAATTTGTGTACCTGCGGTCGCACCCAGGAAAACGATCGAGGTATTAACCAGTAGAATTTGGTACACCAAGGGCCAGCGTCGCACAGCAGTATCCTTCTCCATCACGGCACGAGAACGTAGAACGCTCTCCACCTCCTTGATCATACCGGAGGACGTGCAGCCCGGCAAGGCGGTGTAGGGGTGGTACAATGCCCCGGTTGTGAGGAGTGGGATGTTCGCGATCGTGGGTTTAGGCAATCCTGGAGAGCAATATACGCGTAACCGGCATAATGTCGGCTTTCAATCTATTAAGGTTCTGGCCGATCGACACCGGCTGAGCTTTGATGAAAAAAAGCATCATGCCCGGCTCGCTCAGGGGACGATCGCCGGGCAGCGTGTGGTGCTAGCCAAGCCGTTTACCTTCATGAATCTTAGCGGTCAGTCGGTCGCAGCCCTGGTGCATTGGCATAAACTCGACCCAAGTCGTGAGCTTCTGGTGATCTACGATGACATGGACTTACCGTTCGGCACAGTGCGCATCCGAGCTAACGGAAGCGCCGGTGGGCAGAATGGTATGAAGTCTATTATTCAGCAACTGGGAACGCAGGAGTTTCCGCGGCTGCGCGTGGGCATTGGACGACCGCAGCTAGGCCGCGATCCGAAAGATTATGTCTTGGAGAACTGGTCACCCGCGCAAGCCGAACTCCTGCCAGAGCTTTATAGCCGCGTTGGAGATGCCGTCGAGCTATGGCTGCATGAGGGCTTGCTCAAAGCCATGAACCGCTATAATACCCCGGAGGCTAGCAATCCACCTCCCACTGCACATCCTCCAATATCTACGGCCCCTGCTATACCTGAAGAAGGCGTTACACGCTAGCACGAAAGGAAATTTCATGTTCCGTTCTTTCACGGTCACGCTGCTCATCGTGCTCATGCTCCTGAGCGCTTGCGGCACCCCGACCGACAACTCCACAGCTAGTCAGCCCTATGGCAGCGCTGCTGCGACTAGTGCGGCCGCTCCAGTTGCCGATACGCCGGCCAGTCCTCAGAGTGCAACGACCGATACGGCAGCCGCCCAAGGTGCCACCACCCACCCGGCAGGTGGTGCTGGCAAACAGTATGCTGCGCCGCCAAAAATGCAGATTGATCCGAACAAGACGTATACAGCCGTGATTGCTACCACCAAAGGCAAGATCACAGTGGAGCTCTATGCCAAAGAGGCACCGCTGACCGTCAATAACTTTGTCTTCTTGGCCCGGGATGGCTTTTACCGCAATATCAAGTTCCACCGGATTCTCAAAAACTTCATGGACCAGACCGGTGACCCCCTGGGTACGGGTACCGGCGGACCCGGCTACAGCTTCAAGGATGAGCCGGTGACCCGTGATTACACGCGGGGCACGTTGGCCATGGCGAACTCAGGGCCAAACACAAATGGTTCACAGTTCTTTATCATGAATCAAGACTACCAGCTCGCCAAGAATTACACAATCTTTGGCAAGGTGACGGCCGGCCTCGACACCGTCGATGCAATTGCGAATACGCCAGTTACGACGGCACTTGGAAGCCCCGATGGTGAGCCGTCCAGCCCGACGCAAGATGTGCGCATCAACGACATCACAATTACTGAGAAATAGGGCGGGAGTCATAACGACCGTTGCGCACGACAACCACCATCTTAGGGATCCCCGTCGATCATGTCACCCTCGCTCAAGCCGTTGATAGGATGGCCGGGATGATTAGGGCAGGTGGTGCACATCAGGTTGCGACAGTTAATCCTGAGTTCGTGATGGTGGCTCAGCAGAACATACCATTTCGCCAGGTCTTACAGCATGCCGATTTGTGTGTGGCCGACGGCGTTGGTCTGCTGCTAGCCGCTCGCTGGCAAAAACGCCCGCTGCCCGAACGGGTAACCGGCAATGAGCTGCTCCAGGCGCTGGCCGCGCGAGCTGCCACTGAAGGCTGGAGCTTTTTTTTTCTCGGTGCCGCACCGGGCGTCGCTGAAACTGCGGCGGCAACCCTGCAGCAGCGCTGGCCGGCATTACGGATAGCGGGCTGCTACGCGGGATCGCCACGAGCGGAAGAGGTCGTTTCGATTATTAGGCGAGTGCAGATGGCACGACCCGCTATCCTGCTAGTAGCGTATGGGGCACCGGCGCAGGATCTCTGGATCGCACGCTGCCAGCCAACGCTTCAGATCCCACTGGCAATCGGCGTCGGTGGGGCCTTCGATTTCTTAGCCGGACGGGTGCCGCGTGCACCGCACTGGATGCAGCGTTGGGGCCTTGAATGGCTGTTCCGTTTGCTGCGCCAGCCGTGGCGCTGGCGACGGATGCTGAGTCTGCCGCGCTTCGCGTGGGGCGCGTGGCAGGAACGCCATCAAAGCATGGAACCCAAACACTAGTCAAGGCTGTACAACCATGGCCTCACGCCGCCACGCGCGTGCACAGAATAAAGGCTTGTAGCCCAGCCGGGTATACATGCGCGCTGCCTGACTATCACGCTCGACATATAAGGCGCAGGTCCCGTGCCGCTCTAGCGCATGCGCCGTTAGGTAGGCTGTGACGGCCGTAGCGGCCCCTCGTCCGCGGGCTGCGAGCAAGGTCGCCACACCAACGACGACCGGCAAGGCCTCATCGGTCAAACGCGCGGTGGCAACCGGACGACCATCGAGTTCTCCCAGCGCAAATTCGGTGCGCCACTCGTTGAGCTCGCTCCGATAACGCTCAAGCCGTCGCCGAACGACCGCTGAGTCACGGGTCAGTGGGTAGGTGGCCTCGTTTTGTTCGCCGACCCAGGCGGCTAAGCGGAGATCATCATGAGAGGTAGCTGCACGCACCTGAATTGGTGTCGGCGGTGTCGGTTGGAGCTGGCGGCAGAGCATCGCCACCCAATCATCGTGGACTAGGAAGCCCCGATCCCTGAGCAGCTCGGTGGCGTTCCACAGCGGACTGAATTCGTCGGTATCTACCCATGTATCTGCACCACGCTCAGCGAAGAAGGCTACCGCCAGATCTAGCACTGCAGCGAGTTGCTCGGGTGAGGCCTGTACAAAACCGATCATATTCGACTGCCAGCCACGCGGATCGCCCGGCGTGATGCGCCAGCGCGCCTGTACGCCCATTGGCAGCGGCGGCCCTACATCACCAAAGAACCAATGAGCGCGTCGCTGGCGCAACGCCTGGATCGCTGCGTCATCCTGTAGCATGCTGTACCCTAAAGCCGAAGCGATCGCTAGCGGCCGTCAACCGCTTTACCTCTCAGGCTAACCACGATCACGGTTGCCGAGCAGTAGACTGCTTCAACCAATCATCCCGCAGCACACGCTGTGCCTCGGTCACATCTGATCGAGGCACCAGCTTCAAGGCATCCTGCTGCGGGGTGCCAAGCGCGACCGGAAGTTGCATGAGCATTTCACGCCGGAAAACTGTGAGCGTGACCGTCTCGCCCGACTGCCGATCGCGCAAGCGCTCATGTAGCGTTCCTTCGTCCGCGACACGAAAGTCGTCCAGCGCGATCAATTCGTCGTCCGCCGCCATACCAGATTGCGCCGCCGGCCCATCGCTCAAAACGTTTGCGACCTTGAATTGGCCATTCTCGTTTTTAGTACGAATGCCAAGCGTTGGTCGTGGGCCATCGCCATCATGTTGTTGGTCCTTGAAACTCCACTGCAAATCGATGCCCGCGCTAGCCAGATACTCGGCAAAGGGCACTTCGTCTGTGCCATTAATATAGTGGCCAAAGAAGTCGCTCGCGTCAATGGCTGCGACCTGTTGGATCGCCTGTTGATAGGCGTCGGCAGGCATACCGGGACCCTCCAAAGGATAGTGCTCATAGAGATAGCACATGACCTGATCGAGCGAGTGCACATTGTCCGTGCGTTGGCGAATGTCGAGGTCAAGCACGAGCGCGATCAGCGCACCTTTGAGATAGTATGAGATGCCGGTATTGACAGTGTTCTCATCAGGCCGGTAAAACTTAATCCAGGTATCGAAGGACGAACACGATAGACTTTGTAGCTGCCGACCAGGCGTCCCTTGCAGTGTTACAATGTCGTCGGCGAGCCGTTCCAGATAGCGCTGAGGCGAAAAAAGACCGGCGCGGCATAATAGGAGATCCGTATAGTATTCGGTGACACCCTCCATGGCCCAGAGCAGCGGCGTATAGGTTTCCTGCGTATAGTCGAACGGTCCTAAGCCGGCAGCACGCAGGCGCTTGACGTTCCAGGTGTGAAAAAACTCGTGTGATACCAGGCTAAGATACCGCTCGTAGTTCCTGGCCGGCCGGAAGATAAAGCGCGGCACAAAGAGCGAGGTAGAGTTGCGGTGCTCAAGGCCGCCACTTGCAGTTTTGCCACCGAGTAACAAGAAAAACGTATAGTCGTCATAGGGCAAACCACCCCAAAAGTCGCGCTCGGTCTCAACAATCCGTTGGGTATCAGCCACTAAGCGCTGGTCGTCTTCATTCCCTTGTCCCCACACCACGATACGGTGTGGCTTGCCATCGACGGCGAATGAAAGCGTGCGATGGGTGCCGATCTCAAAGGGCGAGTCGACCAACTGATCATAGCTTTCGGCTACGAAGGTCGCCGGGCCTGACGGCGGCCATGGTTCACCGGCTGTAAGGCAGGGCAAACCGGTCGCCACCGTCCAGGCCGCCGGCGGTTCGACATCGATCTGTACGCGCTCGTCTTTGTGGCCTTCGACATGCATGCAGGTTGCAGCCGGAATGAGGTGAGCATGACTTGAGTCGACGTGATTCGTGCGCACCGACAATTCATTAGCATAAATTTGATAATGGATGCTCAGGCTATGTCCTAGCACCGCGACGCGCCAGCGCCCCTTCGCCACTTTGCTCCAGGCGACGGGCTGCCCGTGTGACTCAGCCCGAAAGTTCTGAACATGGCGAGCATACTCGCGCATGAGGTAGG
The DNA here is from genome assembly GCA_038223355.1 of Chloroflexales bacterium. GTDB lineage: Bacteria > Chloroflexota > Chloroflexia > Chloroflexales > Kallotenuaceae > JACDGP01. The sequence continues at coordinate 1,985 of JBBRHB010000007.1, read as the reverse complement.
AGCCAGGCGTCCAAGAGGGCATAACAAGCTCAATCGTATCGGTAGACAAATCGGTGAGATGCATATCGACATCAACCAGATGTTGCACCCGGTTCGCCAGCGAGAGTGTGTAGCGAATCATTACCACAAAGCATCTCCACTTCTCTTCATCATGCTGGCAAGGCGCGCGCCAGCCAGCGTAGCCAGTTTCCACCCAGTAGGCCCGCGATGTCGTCGGGTTGCCAGCCAGCAGTTGCCAATGCTTGGCCCAGGCGGGGCACGCCGGTATACGAATCGAGTTCGACCGGCGACCCTTCGAGACCGAAGCCACCATCAAGGTCCGAGCCGATGCCGACATGCCGAGTATCGCCGGCAATGGCGCATATATGGTCAAGATGCCGCACCACATCGGTCAACGACACCGCTGCTTTCGCATCTCCAGGCTGCCAATCGGGCCGCAAAAAGCGATTGAAGAGGACCGTGCCGATCACTCCATCCCGCTCGACAACGGCGCGGATCATCGCGTCGCTAAGCTGCCGGTCGGTCGGAACGAGCGTTCGACAATTGCTGTGCGAGGCGCAGAGCGCGCCGTGGTGGAGATCTAGCGCTTCCCAAAAGCTTGTTTCCGCCATGTGGCTAACATCTAAGGCCATGCCACAGCGTCCCATTTCGTGGACGAGCTCGCGTCCGGCCGGCGTTAAAGCTCCTGGGGCATGGGTGCCGCCACTATAGCGTGTCGCACCCCAGGCCGGTCCGACTAGGCGCACTCCAGCGGCATACCAAGCTGCAACCTCTGACGGCTCGCGAATCGGATCGGCACCCTCCATCAGCGTTACAAGACCGAGAGGGGAACTCTCGGCGGGCTTGGTCGCTCCCTGGAGTACAGCTTCGAGATCAGCCCGGTTCCTGATTAGTGTAATCTCGCCTTCCGCAGCCAGCTGCCTATAGTAGCTAAGCTGTTCGTCGGCTAATGCATGCGCCTGGTCGGCATTGGTGTACACACGACCTTTAAGGTCGGTGGCCGCGCCCGCCGGCATCGTGAACAGCGTACCAAAGACTACCCTGACGCCTGCTTCGCGCAGGGCAGGCAGGCTGACCATTGGCAACATCCCGCGGGCAGCTGCAGCTTGACCAAAGACACTATTGCGAGCTTGCGCCAAAGGCAAGCGGAGATCATAACCTTCGACCGCGTTAAAGGCCAGATCAAGGTGTGAGTCAACCAACGGCAAGCGCTCTTGCATCATCATTTAGCAATTCCGCATGGCGAGGGCCTGAAGGCCGTTGGACAGCTCGCTATGATGAGAGCGGGTATGGATCACCAGGACACGTAGCATGTCGCCCACATTGGATACCTGTGGTAGCCAGGGGATCGTGACCAGTCGCTCGGCATCAGCCGACGTTAGATTAGCTAGCAGGGCACTCATCTCATGGCTGGTTTTGGTCCAGCTTTGACGCGTCGTACTCCATGAAGTCTCAGCATTCTTGAGCCGTTGCTCGTCGTTCCAGCGGTCACGTTCGTGCGCAGACGAGAGGGTTATGCCACCCGCTTCCTGCGGCCGGGCCATGCGCCCGAAGGCCCGGGCTGTGCTCACAATATGGTGTACAAGATCTTGGGTTGTCCAGCCATCCTCGCGGATCGGGGCCTGCGCCTCGGCTTCGGACAAATCGCAGACTAACCCATTCATACCATCAACCTCTTGTTGCCAACTTTGTTGGACCCGTTGAACATCAAACATCGCATGGCCTCTTCAAAACTTATGGCGCAAGCCAGGTAACGAGCGCAGGTTGAAAGGCTGGCCAGCAGACTGCCCAAAAGCTACAACCCTGCGGCCCACCCCGCTCGGCATAAGCCGTTCCGGCGGGTAAGTCAAGCACGTCGCCGGCGGCGAGTTGTACCATCCCCCCGGGTAGATCAACCTCGCAACTCCCACTGATAACAATCATGAGCTCTCGGAAGCCATTGTGGCGGTGCGGCTGTCCCATACCAACAGGCATCACAATGTGAG